>JAEXKM010000282.1 GCA_023445705.1 Pseudomonadota bacterium | reverse complement strand
ACCAATGGATCGCCTGACCGACCGTCGGAGCCTACTGCCTTGAATCGATGGCCCTATCCCGACCTGAAGACCCTGATGGCCAAGGCTTCGCCGCCACGCTCCGGCGACGTGCTGGCCGGCCTTGCCGCTGACAGCGCCGAAGAGAACGTGCTGGCCAAGATGACTCTGGCCGACACCCCGCTGAAACGATTCCTGGCTGAGCCGCTGGTGCCCTATGAAGACGACGAGGTGACCCGGCTGATCCTCGACACCCACGACGCGGCCGCCTTCGCGCCGATCTCCCACATGACCGTCGGCGGTTTGCGGGACTGGCTGCTGTCAGAGAAGGCCGACACCCTGAGCCTCGCCCGCCTCGCGCCGGGACTCACCCCGGAGATGGTCGCCGCCGTCAGCAAGCTGATGCGCAACCAGGACCTGATCCTGGCGGCCAAGAAGGTGACGGTCGTCACGGCGTTCCGCGACACCATCGGCTTGCCCGGCCGTCTCTCCACCCGCCTGCAGCCCAACCATCCGACAGATGATCCCAAGGGCGTGGCGGCCTCGATGCTGGACGGGCTGTTGCTGGGTTCAGGCGACGCCACCATCGGGATCAACCCGGCCTCGGACAATCTGACCGCCCTGGGCGACCTGCTGCGCCTGCTGGACGACACCATCCAGCGTTTCGAGATCCCCACCCAAGCCTGCGTGCTCACCCACGTCACCTCCTCGATCGAGCTGATCAATCGCGGAGCGCCCGTGGACCTCGTCTTCCAGTCCGTCGCCGGCACGCAGGCCGCCAACGCCTCTTTCGGGGTCGATCTTGCGGTTCTCCGCGAAGGGCTCGACGCCGGCCGCTCGCTCGGCCGCGGCACGGTGGGCGACAACCTGATGTATTTCGAGACCGGCCAGGGATCATGCCTGTCGGCCGGGGCGCATCACGGGGTGGACCAGCAGACCCTGGAGGCGCGGGCCTACGGGGTCGCCCGCGCCTTCTCGCCCCTGCTCGTCAACACCGTGGTCGGCTTCATCGGCCCGGAGTACCTCTATGACGGCAAGCAGATCATCCGCGCGGGCCTCGAGGATCACTTCTGCGGCAAGCTGCTCGGCCTGCCGTTAGGCTGCGACGTCTGCTACACGAACCACGCCCAGGCCGACCAGGATGACATGGATGTCCTCCTGACCCTTCTGGCGGCGGCGGAGGTCACCTTCATCATGGGGATTCCCGGCGCCGACGACATCATGCTCAACTACCAGTCCACCTCCTTCCACGACGCACTCTATGTCCGTGAGCTCCTCGGCCTGAGGCGCGCGCCGGAGTTCGAAGCCTGGATGCAGCGGGTGGGCCTGACCGACGATACGGGCCGGCTGGCCCGCGACGCATCTCGCCATCCGCTGCTCAGCCTTCTCTCATGAGCACGCCCACCCACTCGCCGCTCGCCCACCTGACCGCCGCCCGTGTCGCCCTCGGCCGCGCCGGGGTGAGCGAGCCGACAGGCTCGGTGCTGGCCTTCGCGCTGGACGCTGCGCGCGCCCGGGACGCTGTGGTGCGCCCCGCGGACTTCGCCGGCCTCGACGCGGCCCTCAGCGACCACGGCCTGACCACCCTCTCCGTCGACAGCGCCGCGCCCGACCGCCTGACCTATCTGGCGCGTCCAGACCTTGGCCGGAGATTGTCCGCTGAGAGCCTCGCCCGCCTCGCCGCCGCGCCCGGCCCCGCATCGGACCTCGTCATCGTCGCGGCCGACGGCCTGTCGAGCCGCGCCCTGGACCACGTCCCGGCCCTTATCGACGCCCTCGCCGCGCACATCGCCCAACGCCGCTGGAGCATTGGGCCCATCGTCATGGCCGGCCAGGCCCGCGTCGCCCTGGGGGACGAGATCGGTGAGCGAATGAAGGCCAAAATGGTCCTGGTGCTGGTGGGAGAACGCCCCGGCCTCAGCTCGCCCGACAGCCTCGGCGCCTACCTGACGCACACCCCTCGGGTGGGCCGCACCGACGCCGAGCGCAACTGCGTCTCCAATATTCGCCCCGCAGGCCTGCCGCCTGCCCAGGCTGCCGCCAAACTCGCCTGGCTCATGGATGAGGCGTTCCGGATAGGCCAGACCGGGGTCTCCCTGAAGGACGAGAGCCCAAGCGAACAGATGATCTCGGTGACCCCGCCGCCGGCGGCCATCCCCGACGTCCATATATCGCCGGCACGAGGTTAGCCGGTGGTGCATGCCGCGGCCCGGTCCGCGGTGCGCCAGCTCCATCGGCAAATAGGACAAGGCCCGACATTACCTGTTGGGTCTTGGTCGCGCTCGGTTTCCCGCCACCTCAGCCACCGCAGCGCCCCTTTTTGTGGCTGTGCATAAGATTTCAGATGTCGCCAACCGAATGAGCAGGCGCGCCGTGCGTCTTAGTGAGATCACCCTCGAGGAGTTCGATGGCCGCGCCTGTCGAAGATCGCGACCTGCACCACCTGAACCGGACATTCCGTCCGGCCCTGATGGCGTTTTTCCTGCGCCGCCTGCGTAATCACGCCGAAGCCGAGGACCTGACGCAGGACGTCTTCGTCCGCCTCGCCCAGGCTGAGCAGACGCAGTTGGGCTCGGCCAAGGCCTATGTGTTCCAAGTCGCGGCGAATCTCCTGCGTGATCGGGCTCGCCGGGAAAAGGTTCGGTTCGACTATCGCGCCGAACTCGCCGCGGACGATGGTCGCGGCATCGAGCCCCTTCATCCGGCGCGCATTCTGAGTGGCTCCCAGGCGCTCGCAGCCCTCGAGGCCGGCCTGTTGGCGCTGCCCCAGGTAACCCGGGAGATCTTCGTGCTCTACCGGCTCGAGAACGTCGAGAAGCGAGCGATCGCCGAAAGCTACGGACTGTCGATCGCCGCCGTCGACCGACACCTGATGAAGGCGATGGCTCAGTTGGCCTCGCGGGTTCGGGAGACCATGGAATGAACGGCGGCGCCATGCAGTCCCTCGAGGAGATTAGGCTGGAGGCCGCCAGCGCCTGGTGTCTGGCGCTCTGCGAGGGCGAGCTGTCGCCCGCCGAAGAGGCGCGCTTCTCGACGTGGCTGGCGGCCGACCCGGCCAATCGCCTGGCGTTCGACGAGGCCGTGGCGATTTGGGATGGAGTCGGTGAGACCGACCTTTCCCCCGCGGTGCTGGCCCTGCGCCGCGAAGCGCTCAGCGCCTTCGAACAGCGCCGCCGCCGACGCGGCCGTCCCAGACATTGGTACGAGAGCCTGCAGCGGCTCGCCGCGGTTCTGATCGTCGGCCTCATGCTGCCGGGGGGCGGCGCGTGGCTCGGACTGCGGCCGCAGGTGATCCAGACGGGGGTGGGCGAGCGCCGGATCGTCGTTTTCGACGACGGTTCCAAGGTCTCGCTGGACGCCTCAACCCGCGTGCGCGTGCGTTACGACCGCCATCAACGCCGCCTCTGGCTCGACCAGGGTCGCGCCAAGTTCGATGTCGCGCACAACGCCCAGCGCCCCTTCACCGTGCAAGCGGCCGACAGGATCGTGCGCGCAACCGGGACCCAGTTCAGTGTCGAACTGCTGCGCGAAGACATCCACGTCGTCCTCTACGAGGGACAGGTCATAGTCCGCCCGCTCAATCAGCAGAACAAACCCCCTCCAGCCAAATCAGACGCCGACACAGTCGCTCCATCCCGTCAGGCCATATTGGCGCCGGGCGAGGAATTAACCGCCCGGGCACGCTCGGAGAAGGTCCAGTTGGCCAGCGCCGACCCCGTCCGCTCCCTGGCCTGGGAAGCAGGCCAGCTCATCTTTGTCGACGAGCCCCTAGCCTCGGCGGTCGAGCGCGTGAACCGCTATTCGACCACCAAACTCGTAATCGACGACGCCCAGGCCGCAAAATTGCGCGTAGACGCCGTCTTCACGGCCGGAGACACCGAAGCCTTCATCGAGGGGGTGGCGGGTATCCTGCCTGTTCGCGTGCTTCGCACCCAAGATGCTGTTCATTTCGCGGGCGCCGGCCAGTTCTCCGGCTCTCGCGCCGAATGATCAGACGGCTGATGCGTCTCAGCCCTCATGACGCCGTCGAAGTCGATGGCGCACGATGGGGGACTTTATGAAGCATCATCTCGCCGCCACGGCGCTCGCCAGTTGCGCCGCCGGCGCCCTGCTTAGCCTTGCTGCGCCCGCCGCCTACGCCCAACCCCAAACCTACGCCTTCGACATCCCCGCCCAGGATCTGGCCTCAGCCCTTCGCGCCTTCGCCCGTCAATCTCGCCAACAGGTGATCTTCTCCGGCGAGGCGGTGCGCGGGAAGAAGAGCCGCACCCTGAAGGGCTCCTATGAACTTGAGGCCGGTCTGGGCGCGCTCATCGGCGATGACGGGCTTGTCGTGCGGCGCAGCGCTCAGGGCGTCTTCATGGTTGGGCCCCCAAGCCCCCAGGGCGCAACGGACGCGGCCTCCGTTAGCCAAGCGACGCAAGTTTCCGAAATCATCGTCACGGGCACGCGCCTCGCCGGGGGCCCGGTCGCGCCCGTCGCCCGCGTAACGTCCGACCAAATCGCCGCTTCGGGTGCGACCAACGTCTCCCAAGCACTGGCCTACCTGCCGCAGGTCTCGTTTTCGGCCAATGCGAACTATTATGCCGGCTCCAACTCCATCCAGCTTCGTGGCCTGGCGGCTGGGGCCACCTTGATCCTGGTCAACGGCCAGCGCGTGGTCACCTCTGGGGCCATGGCGCAGTCGAACTATTTCGACGTGAACGCCATCCCCATGGCCATGGTCGAGCGCATCGAGGTGCTCGCCAACTCCGCCTCGGCGGTCTACGGCGCCGACGCGGTGGGCGGGGTGG
>JAEXKM010000093.1 GCA_023445705.1 Pseudomonadota bacterium | reverse complement strand
CTCCTGCACCCCGCCGCTGGCGCGCCGCAGGATGGCCCGGATGCGGGCGATCAGCTCCTTGGTGCTGAACGGCTTGGCGATGTAGTCGTCAGCGCCGAGTTCGAGGCCGACGAGACGGTCGGCCTCGTCCGCGCGAGCGCTGAGCATGATGATCGGAACGTCGCTCGCCCGGCGGATGGTGCGGCAGAGGTCGAAACCGTTGGCGCCCGGCAGCATGACGTCGAGCAGGACGATGTCGACCGGATTGGCCGCCATCAGGTCGGCCATCTCTGCGCCTGATCCAGCGCTCAAGGCATGAAATCCGTGTTCGCGGAGGATCCGCATCAGCAAGGTGCGCAGCGGGGCGTCGTCCTCGACGACCAGCACCGACTGCGGCGGGCCGGCGGCCAATTCCCGTTGGATGTCGAGCATGAAGGGCCCTGGAGAATGCATATGTGTCGGCGATCGAACGGAAGGCCTATCTAGGAAGCCCTGCCGCTCAGGCAAGTCTTTTTGAGAATATTTTGCAATCGTCCGGCCACATCGCGACACTTTGGCCCGGCTAGGCAGCATAGTTTCGCTCGGAAACGCCGCGATCGACGCAAAATCCGATCATACAGATGTGATATTGAAATCCAGCGCGCGGCCCGCGCGGCGATAAACCTAAACGATGCTTAGATCTCAGGGAGACTAGGGCGACCTTCGTCGTCATTTCTCTGAAATACATAGAACACATGACAATAGCCCAGTGGACTTGCATCCACTGGGCCGCTGCCTCGCGGGGCCCCACTGGGCTGGCGCTCCGCGATCTCGCTCGGCCGAAGCCGTATTTCTCAGGAGCCGGCGACGACCGCGTCGGCGCCGCAGACCTTGGCGACTTCCTGCTGAGCCCACTCGCGGTCGGCCTTGGCAGAGCGGAAGGTCACGTGCAGCGCATCGCCGCTGACCTTCACCGCGCGCACCTGACCGTCGGCCTGGAGCGCGGCGGCGGCCTGCTGGACGCAGGGGGCGTCGCCTTGGGCGACCTTCACCACGGCGCGTTTCTTGGCCACTTCTTCAGTGAATGCGAGACCGGACCCCGCAGGGCCGGCGAGCGCCGGGGTGGCCGCAAAGACGGCGACGGCGGCGGCGATACGAAACACTCCACTCACGGACACAAATCCTCCTGGGAAGGATGCAGACGCTAAGGTCGCAACCGAGCCGGAGAGCCGGCTCTCGAATGCGCCCCCGCTTTCCCGGAGGTGAATGCCCCAGCCATTTTGCTGAGCCGCATCGTATTCGTGACAAAGTGTGGCGGGCCGCTCGGGGCGCGATTTAGCCGGCGTGCTCGGCGTAGCGTCGGGCAAGGACCGCGCAGACCATCAGCTGGATCTGGTGGAACACCATCAGGGGCAGCAGCACCGGACCAACCGCGGCGGCGGAGAACAGCACGCCTGCCATGGGCACGCCGGAGGCCAGGCTCTTCTTCGATCCGCAGAAGACCACGGTGATCTCGTCGGCGCGCGAGAAGCCCAGTCGCCGCGCGGCGAAAGTGGTGGCGAAGAGCGCGATCGCCAGGATCACGATGTCGATGACCACGATGGCGGCAAGGTCGGCCGCCCCGAGGCGCCGCCAGAGCCCCTCGATCACCGCCGCGCTGAAGGCGGTGTAGACCACGAGCAGGATCGAGCCGCGGTCGACCAGGGTCAGCGCCTTCTTGTGGCGGTCGACGAAGCCGCCGATCCAGGGCCGCAGCAGGTGTCCGGCGATGAAGGGCAGCAGCAGTTGGATCACGATCGCCTGCACGGCGCTGAAGAAGTCGCCGCCCGCGCCCGCGCCTTGCAGGCCCAGCAGCAGCCCAGCCAGCGCCGGGGTCAGGAAGATGCCCAGGAGGTTCGAGGCCGACGCGGCGCATACCGCCGCCGGAACATTGCCGCCGGCCATGGAGGTGAAGGCGATCGAGGACTGCACCGTCGAGGGCAGGATGCAGAGATAGAGCACCCCCAGCGCAACCTGCGGGTTCAGCACGCTGGCTGGCAGGGCGGTGACGCCCAGGCCGAGCAGCGGGAACATCACGAAGGTCGAGGCCAGCACCAGCAGGTGCAGGCGCCAGTGCCCGGCCCCGGCGATGATCGCCTCACGCGACAGCTTGGCCCCGTGCAGGAAGAAGAGCAGCCCGATGGCGACGTCGGTGATCGCGCCGAAGATCACCGCCGCCTGCCCGCGACACGGCAGCAGGCTGGCGACGACGACTGTCGCGACCAGGGCCATGGTGAAACCGTCCGGCTTCAGCCGGCTGAACAGGGACGAACGCGACACCGGAAAACCTTCTGTGCGGCCTGCAATCCGAAAGCGGCCGCCTGCGCCGCCGACGGCTTCATACAGCCGGGGTGTTCGCAGACAAACCCGAAGCCGCGCCGCGGGGCGGAAGAGACGCCTCGCCCTCGCCGGAGCGATCGGATAGGGACGCCGCATCTTGAACCTCCGACCGCAAATGACTGGAGCTTGGGCATGAGCCACGTCCTGGTGCTCGACGCCGGCGGGACTATCAGTTCGGCGCCCGGCGCCAACGGCGCCCTGGCCGGCGGACGCGCGCTCTCTGCAGCCCTGGGCCAGGCCGCCGCCGATCTGCGGATCGAGCGGGTCTATGCCGGGCTCAGCGAGGAGATGAGCCTGGTCCAGGCCGGGCAGGTCGTCACCGCCGCGCTCGCCGCCGCCGAACGCGAGGACGTGAGCGGGATCGTCGTGACCCACGGCACCGACACCATGGAGGAGACCGCGTTCCTGGCGGACATCCACTGGACCAGCCGCAAGCCCATCGTCTTCACCGGCGCCCAGCGCTCGCCTGACCAGCCGGGCTTCGATGGCCTGGACAATCTGCGCGACGCCCTGGCCTTGGCCCAGAACCCGGCGGCCGAAGGCCTGGGCGCCTGGATCGTGTTCGGCGCCCGCGCCCTGCCCGCGCGCGGCGCCTTCAAGCGGCACACCAGCGCGTTGGACGGCTTCGCGCACCGCATGGGCCTGGGAGCGGAGAGAGGCGAGCCCTTGCCGCAACGCATGCGGCCCCCGCCCCTGCCCAACGGCCCCTGCGACGAGCGGGTCGACCTGATCGGCCTGGGGATCGGCGCCAATGGCCGCCTCATCGATGCGGCGGTCGCCGGCGGCGAGCGCGGCCTGGTGCTGGAAGGGCTGGGCCGGGGCAACGCCGGCCCGATCGTGGCGCAGGCCGTCGCCCGCGCCATAGAGGCAGGCGTCGCCGTGGCGGTCACCTCGCGTTGCACCGAGGGAGACGTCTCGCCCGACTACGCCACCGGCCGCAGGCTGGCCGACGCCGGCGCAGTGTTCTGCAACGACCTCAGCCCCAGCCAGGCCCGTATCCTGCTGGCGCGGATGCTCGCCCTGCACGTTGAGGCGAAACCTGCGCTGGCGGCCTTCCGGTCGTGGCTGGCGGCCGGCTGAGAACAGCGGGTTTTACCCGAGAGGGACCTAGGGTTGGCGCCGATGGGCTTATACTCGCCCGCCCCCCTCAATGCGCCTCCAGACAATGGAGGCGCGCCATGCCCAACGGAAAGCCCAATATCCTCGTCATCTGGGGCGACGACATCGGCCAATCGAACCTGAGCTGCTACACGCGCGGCCTGATGGGCTACCAGACGCCCAACATCGACCGCATCGCCAAGGAAGGCATGCTGTTCACCGACAGCTATGGCGAGCAGTCCTGCACGGCTGGACGCTCCTCTTTCATCACGGGCCAGTCGGTCTATCGGACCGGCCTGTCGAAGGTGGGCATCCCGGCCGCGCCGATCGGCATGAACGACAAGCTGGTCACCATCGCAGCGCTCCTCAAGGAGCAGGGCTACGCGACGGGCCAGTTCGGCAAGAACCACCTCGGCGACCTCAACCACATGCTGCCGACCAATCACGGCTTCGATGAGTTCTTCGGCAACCTCTACCACCTCAACGCCGAGGAGGAGCCGGAGATGGACAACTATCCGAAGGATCCCAAGTTCTACGAGACCTTCGGCCCCCGCGGCGTCATCCATTCTTGGGCGACCGACAAGGACGATCCGACCGAGCAGCCGCGCTGGGGCAAGGTCGGCAAGCAGAAGATCGAGGACACCGGCCCCCTCAACAAGAAGCGCATGGAAACCTGCGACGACGAGTTCGTCGCGGCGGCCACGGACTTCATCAAGCGCTGCAAGGCGGACGGAAAGCCGTTCTTCGTGTGGCTCAACACCACGCACATGCACCTGTTCACCCACACCAAGAAGGACAGCCTGGGCCAGGCTGGACGGTGGCAGTCGCCCTATCACGACACCATGATCGACCACGACAAGAACGTGGGTCAGATGCTGGACCTGCTGGACGAACTCGGCATCGCCGACGACACTCTCGTCCAGTACTCGACGGACAACGGGCCGCACCGCAACACCTGGCCGGACGGCGGGACCACGCCGTTCCGCAGCGAGAAGAACACCAACTGGGAAGGCGCCTTCCGCGTGCCGCTGCTGGTGCGCTGGCCAGGTAAGGTCGAGGCCGGATCGGTGGCGAACGGCATCGTCCAGCACCACGACTGGCTGCCGACATTCCTCGACGCGGCCGGCGGACTCGATGTCATCGAGAAGCTGAAGAAGGGCTACACAGCAGCCGGGCGCTCATACAAGAACCACATCGATGGTGTCAGCCTGCTGCCGTACATTACCGGGAAGGAGAAGGAGAGCCCTCGCAACTTCTTCTTCTACTTCAGCGACGACGGCGACGTCCTGGGCCTGCGCTTCGACAACTGGAAGATCGTCTTCATGGAGCAGCGCTGCCACGGGACGCTCCAGGTCTGGGCCGAGCCCTTCACCAAGCTTCGACTGCCGAAGATCTTCAACCTACGCACCGACCCCTACGAGTACGCGGACATCACATCCAACACCTACTACGACTGGATGCTCCACAACGACTACTTCATCTTCGCGGCCCAGGCTGCGGCGGCGAAGTTCGCCGAGACCTTCAAGGAGTTTCCGCCGGTGCAGCGGCCCAACTCCTTCACCATCGACGACGCCCTGGCCAAGATGCACGAGGCTCCGTCCGGAATGAGCTGAGGCTGCGGTGCTTTCGCGGGCCGCCTCCGCCGTCGGAGGCGGCCCGCTCTCGTTTTCGGTCACGAGCGGCGGGTCGGCGCCACCGCGTGGCTTTCGGCCGGGTCATAACCCCAGATGACCTCGGCGATCGCCTTTGGCGTGCGGCGGAAGATCAGCCCGATGCGGCGCGGAGTCATGCCGGCGCGGTGCAGGCGCTTGATCTCCTCGCGGTCGGCCTCAGACAGCAGGGCCGGCTCGGCGCGCGGCCGGCCGCGAGGCGCCGGCGCCACTCGGGCCATCTCGGCGAGGGCGAGGATCGCCGCGGTGATCGCCGGGCCCATCTGAAGGGCGCCCCCGCTCTGGTCGAAGGTCTGGACCGCCACGCCCCGCTCCAACAGGCCGCCCAGGATCGCCAGCACCTCCGGCAGAGAGGCGCCCAGCACCGCCAGTTCCGCAATCGCCAGGGTGTCGCCGGCGCCGAGCCGTTCCAGCCGTTCGACCAGGCGCTGGGCCGCGCGGGCGTTGGCCGCGGGCTCGATGTGATATTCGTCCGGGGACGTGGCGCGCAGTCGCGCCACCTGCTCGTCGGCGGTCGGCAATCCGGTTCGATACTGAACTACCGCCAGGCGCATGGTCGCGGTCCGCACAAAGACAAATCAGTCTTCGCTTACAAGCAGCTTCACGTGACAAATCGCTGACAGTGTCGAGACTCTTCGACGTCGAATATTCGCGTGCGCTGTTGCGACGCCCGGCCCGTCCCTAGCGGGAACGCCCCCGCGCGCTGACCGGCCAGATGTCGACCAGGGTGTCGCCGCGAACCAGGTGATAGCTCTCGTAAAGGTCGACGGTCGGGTCGCAATGCGGCGCGGAGAGCCTGACCATGTCGCCGATCTTCAACTCGGCCGTCTCGGGACCGACCAGGGCGCCATGCTCGTCGCCCATGAAGGCGTAGCGGCTTTCGGCGAGCCCGGCCGTCTCCGGGTGGGGCGGCTTGCCCTCGGTGGCGAAGGCCTTCAGTCCCGCATCGACGGTCACCATGCCCTTGGCGTTGGCGCTGACGACGCGGGAATCTACGAACAGGCTGCGCTCGTAAGGCGCGACGCCATCGCCGGTCAGGTCGCAGGCCAGGTATTCGTCGTCCATGAAGATGTAGGAGCCGACCTGCAGTTCGTTGATGACCCCAAGCTCCAGGTCGATGCGATGCGTCCCGGTGCCCGCGCCGGTCACGATCGGCGGGTGCGCCCCGGCGGCGTCCAGCTCCGCCAACACGCTGCGCAGGTATTCGGTGCGCGCCTCGATAGCCGCCCGACGCTCGGCGAAGTCCTCGATGTGCTGCTCGCGGCCGCAATACATCTGCACGCCTTCGTAGCGAAGCGACGGCTCGGCCAGGATCAGGCGGGCCACGGCCACGGCGTCCTGCGCCGAGGCCACGCCCGTGCGGCGGATGCCCGGATCGACGTCGACGAACACGCCCAGCGGCCGCTCCGGCGACGCCGCGCGGGCCAGCGCCTCGACATTGGCCGGGTTGTCGGCGACCACCGACAGCCGGTCGCAGACCTGGTTCAGCGCGACCAGCCGGGCCATGGCCGGCGCCGAAACCACCGGCGAGGTGATGTGCAGGCCATGGATGCCGCCCGCGGCGAGGGTCTCTGCCTCGCCCAGCTTGGCGCAGCAGAGCCCGACGGCCCCCGCCGCGACCTGGCGGCGCGCGATGTCCACGCTCTTGTGGGTCTTGGCGTGGGGCCGCAGGCGCACGCCCTTGGCTTTCGCCAGTTCGGCCATGCGGGCGATGTTCCGATCCAGCGCATCGACGTCGAGCACAAGGACGGGGGTGTTCAGGTCCTGGCGCGAGCCCTGACGCCCGATCAGGTCGCCGTGCAGGCGAAGGTCTTCCGACATGAGGAGCCCGGTTAGCTGAAGAGTTCGGCGAGATGGTCGTTCAGGAACTTGCCCTGCGGATCGGCGGCGCGGCGCACCTGCCGGAACCGTTCGGCCATCGGATATAACCTGTCGACATCGGCCCGCGCGAGCGTGTGGCGCTTGGCCCAGTGAGGACGCCCGCCCGCCGCCTGGAAAATGGCCTCCGCCTCGGCCAGCAGCGGCGACCATGACATCTTCGAATACTGGTGCATCGAGATGGAGGCGCCCGGCCCGGCGTTGAACGGGCTCATCCAGATGTCGTCCGCCGCCGCCCACCGGAACTCGAACGGAAACGCCACCGGCGCGCGGCGCTTGCGGATCCAGCCGATCGCCTCCATCAGCGCCGGCAGTCCGGCCGCCCGCGGCATCTCGTATTCCATCTCTTCGAACCGCACGCTGCGGGTCGAGGGGAAGATCCGGTAGGCTGGGCCGATCTTGTGGCTCGCCGACGACGAGGCGGTCATGAACCGTTGGGCCGGGCCCGCCATGAAGGGCAAGGCCGCCGTCACGTCGCAGCAGAAGCGGAAGATCTCCTCCTCGTTGATCATCGGCCGCTTGCCGCGGGGGGTGTCGGGCTGGTCGGTCGGATGCAGGGTCTTGAGGATCACCTCGTCGGCATAGGGGAAGACGAAGAACTCCGCGTGCCGGTGGCGCTCTGCCAAGTCGGCAAAGTTCTCCAGAACCCAGGCCAGCGGCTTGCGCTCGATGCGCTCCTCCAGGCGATAGGCCGGAAGTACGTCGATGGTCGCGCGGGTGACGACCCCGAAGAGCCCCAGCGACAGCCTCTGCGCCTCGAAGAGGTCCGGCCGCTCGACACGGCTGCATTCGACCGCCGCGCCGTCGGCGCCGATCAGTCGAAAGCCGTGAGCAATGGTGGCCATGCTGCCGAGGTCGCGGCCGGTTCCATGCGTACCGGTGCTCAGCGCCCCTGCCAGGGACTGGGGATTTACGTCGCCCTGGTTGGGCAGCGAGAACCCCGCCTCCCAAAGGGCCTTGGTCAGCCGCTTGAGGCTCCAGCCAGCCGGGACGGTGGCCGTGCGGCGGTCCGGCGCGATCTCGATCTCGCCCTCAAGATCCTCCAGCGAGAGCAGCAGGCCGGTGGTCTCGCACAGGGGCATGAAGGAGTGCCCCGCGCCGACCACGCGGACCTTGTCGGCGCCGCGCACCAGGTCCGCCAGTTCCGCTTCCGTCCGCGGCCGCGCGACCTGCGCCGGAGAGGCCCGGACGCTGCCCGACCAGTTGCTCCAGGACCCCATGCTCCCCTCCCCTGCTTTTGCCGCAGCATCGGCGAGCATGGTTTAGATAGTCAAGACTATCGTTCACCCACCGCATTGCGCAGCATCGCCGCCGCCTCACGCAGGATTTCGTCCCGCGGTACGCCGGTTTCCTCAGTCAGCATTTCGTCCGCCGCGAAGCCGAACTCGACGGCGATCCGCAGGCGCCGCCACAGCGCCTCGTGAGGGACGTCGGGAAAGAACCCGGCATAGGCTTCCGTCAGACGGTCGGTCACCTGCCGGTGGGACTCCGTGCGCACATGGGTCAGTTGCGGCACCGCCCGCAGCGCGCGAAGGGTCCACACCGCTCCGGGCTCGGAGGCCGTCACCTCGGCCGTCGCCCTCAGCAGCTCCTCGGTCGCATCCGCGAGCTCCCGCGGCCCGCCCGCGGCGTGACGGTCCAGCCAGGCGAACAGCGCCGCATTCTGGCGCTCCATCAGCCGCCGCCCGAGCGCGCCCAGCACGTCGTACTTGTCCTTGAAGTAGCGATAGAGCGCGGGCGGCGTCATGCCCGCGCGGGCGCAGATCTGATTGGTCGAGATCCGCTCGATGCCGACCTCGGCGAGAAGTTCGCCGGCGACCTGCAACAGGCGTTCATAGGTCTGCTGGCTGCGCTCCTGGCGCGGCGCCGGCTTGCGCGCACGTCCGCCGACCTCCGCTCTGAGCGCCTCGCCGCCTGCGACCATCGTCTCCTCCCCCGCCAACATGCCTGCCGAGGCCCCACCCGCCAAGTACGTCCGCGGGCGGCGTCACGAAAGAGGTTTTGGCGAAAGGGCTTGGCGTAGGTCGGCCGATCATGTTCGCTAGCCCCACGAGAGAACCTGCCTTTGGGAGGCCCGCCATGCGCCCCAAGCAGCCCGTCACCGGCGCCGAGCCGCCGCTCTACGAAGATCCGGCCCCCGACCTCCTGCAGGACGGTCAGGAGGAGGTCTTCTCGCACAAGGCTGTGGAGCGAGGCCTGGCGCAAGATCCCCGCGCCATCGGACCGAGCGGGGTCGATTGCGAGGACCTGCGGCCAGACACGAACGCACAGGCCCCGCGCCCTCCATAGAGCCCGTCAATGGAGACGACAGAGTTTTCCCATTGGCCAGGGGAAAATCCCGGGCCTAGGCTGCAAAAAATCGTTGTTACGGGAGGAGTTCGAGATGGACGATGCAACCCCGCTTAATGACCCGCGGAAGGAACGCGGCGCACTGCGCTCGCTACTCGGACGCACCAACCGCGACTGGTGGCCCAACCACCTTTCCCTAGAGATCCTCCGGCCCGACGATCCCATGGGGGCGGATTTCAGCTATGCTGAAGCCTTCAAGCAACTCGACTACCAGGCGGTGAAGCGCGACCTCACCGCGCTGATGACCGACAGCCAGCCCTGGTGGCCGGCCGACTACGGCCACTACGGCCCGTTCTTCATTCGCATGGCCTGGCACAGCGCCGGCACCTACCGCACCGGCGATGGCCGCGGGGGCGCAGGCTCGGGCCAGCAACGGTTCGCCCCGCTGAATTCCTGGCCGGACAACGGCAACCTCGACAAGGCCCGCCGCCTGCTCTGGCCGATCAAGCAGAAGTACGGCGCCAAGCTCTCGTGGGCGGACCTGATGATCCTGGCCGGTAATGTGGCGATCGAGTCTATGGGCGGCCCGATCTTCGGCTTCGGCGGCGGCCGGGCCGACGTCTGGGAGCCGGAGCGCGACGTCTATTGGGGCACCGAGGAACTGTGGGTCGGCCAGGAAGGTAACGAGACCCGCATCCAGCCTGAGAAGAACATGGTGCTGGAAAGCCCGCTGGCGGCGATCCAGATGGGCCTGATCTACGTCAATCCGGAAGGCCCCGGCGGCGTGCCTGACGCTCTGCAGTCGGCGCGCGACATCCGCGAGACCTTCCACCGGATGGGCATGAACGACGAGGAAACCGTCGCCCTGACCGCCGGCGGCCACACCTTCGGCAAGGCGCACGGCGCCGGCGACGCCTCCAAGGTCGGATCCGCCCCCGAAGGCGCCGACATCGCTCAGCAGGGCCTCGGCTGGCAGAGCGGCCATGAAAGCGGGATGGGCGACCACACCATCACCTCGGGACTGGAAGGCGCCTGGACCCCCACGCCGATCAAGTGGGACAACACCTTCTTCCACATGCTGCTCGACTACGAGTACGAACTCGTACGCAGCCCGGCCGGCGCCAAGCAGTGGCAACCGGTGGGCCAGAAGCCCGAGGACATGGCGCCCGGCGCGCACAGCCCCGACCGCCGCGTGCCCACCATGATGACCACCGCCGACATGGCGCTGAAAATCGACCCCGGCTTCCGCAAGATCTCGGAGTCGTTCCGCGACGACCCGGCCCGCTTCGCCGACGCTTTCGCGCGGGCCTGGTTCAAGCTCTGCCACCGGGACATGGGTCCGAAGGCCCGCTATCTGGGCCCGGAAGTGCCGGCCGAAGACCTGATCTGGCAGGACCCGATCCCGCCGCAGAGCGGTCCGGTGATCGACGCCGCCGACATCCAGGCGCTGAAGCAGAAGATCGCCGCCTCGGGCCTCTCTGTCAGCGAACTGGTTTCGACGGCCTGGGCCTCGGCCTCGACCTATCGCGGCTCCGACCATCGCGGCGGCGCGAACGGCGGGCGCATCCGCCTTGCTCCGCAGAAGGACTGGGAGGTCAATGAGCCCGCCAAGCTGGCGAAGGTCCTGAAGGTCTACGAGGACATCAAGGCCGGCTTTGACGGAGCCAAGAAGGTCTCGATCGCCGACCTCATCGTCCTGGGCGGCAGCGTGGGCATCGAGAAGGCGGCGAGGGACGCCGGGCACAATGTGGAAGTTCCCTTCACGCCGGGCCGCACCGACGCCTCGCAGGAGCAGACGGACGTCGAGGGCTTTGCGGTGCTCGAACCGCGGGTCGACGGCTTCCGCAACTACCTGCAGGTCGCGTTCAACGTGCCGACCGAAGAACTGCTGGTGGACCGCGCCCAGCTGCTCGGCCTCTCGGCCCCGCAGATGACCGTCCTGGTCGGCGGCCTGCGGGTGCTGGGCGCCAATACGGGAGGTTCGGCGCACGGCGTGCTCACCAAGCGTCCGGGCCAGCTCACCAACGACTTCTTCGTCAATCTGCTCGACATGCGGACGGCCTGGAAGGAGATCGACGGCCACGGGGACGAGGTGTTCCTCGGCACCGATCGGCTGACCAAGGAAGAGCAGTGGACCGCCACTCGCACCGACCTGGTCTTCGGCTCCAACTCCCAGCTCCGCGCCCTGTCCGAAGTCTACGCCTCGGCCGACGCGGGCGAGAAGTTCGTGAAGGACTTCATCACCGCCTGGACCAAGGTGATGAACGCTGATCGGTTCGACCTCGCCTGAGGTCCTCCTCACGGCGGCCGGGCGCACAGCGCGTCCGGCTCGCCTGAGGCCGCCCGCCGTCCGGGCCAAGCGAAGCAAGCAGGCGCTTCGACAATTTAAAGTAAAACATCAAGACACATCGCGTGTATAACAATAGTGGCGCTGAACAAGCGCCGCTTTTGCACTGCATTTTATTTTATAGGCACAGCTGCAACCAAGGCATTTTCTATCGATTGTACGCGGCAGTCCCACACGGAAGGCCAGGCGCAGCTTCAGCGCCCCTCCCGAAAGCGACACAAGGCGACAATCGGAGAACAACATGGCCAAGGACGAGACGGGCAGCGATGGCGGCTCCATGCCCGCAGGCGCACCCCAGCAGGAAGACACTGCAAAGGCTTCGTCGGCGATCGAATTGCTGAAGGCGGACCACCGCGCGGTGGAGGGCATGTTCGCCCAGTACGAGAAAGCTCAGGAAGCGCAGAAGACCCAGATCATCGAGCAGGTCTGCAAGGCCTTGGTGATCCACACCATGCTCGAGGAACAGGTGTTCTATCCGGCCTGCCGCAAGGCCGCTTCGGACGAGGAGCCGCTCGACGAGGCCCAGGTCGAACACGACGGCGCAAAGGTCCTCATCACCGACCTCCTGAGCGGAAACGACAAGGACCAGTACCGCGACGCCAAGGTCAAGGTCCTGTCGGAACAGATCAAACATCACGTCGGAGAAGAAGAAGCGCCGACAAAAGGAATCTTCGCGAAGGCGAAGTCGGCGGGCGTCGATACGCCCGAGCTGGCCCAGCGAATCCGCGAACTCAAGCAGCGTCTCGAGGCCCGCCAGGGAGAGCTGTCCCCCTCAGCTCTTGTTTCCATTCACGCCCTGGCTGGTCGCGACCGCAGGCAACAGGAGGAAGAGATGCCAAGACAAGGTCCAGAACGTGACGAACGCGGCCGCTTCATCAGCGATGATGATGATCGTGGCTACCGCTCGCGCGGATACGATCGCGACGACGATCGCGGCTATCGCTCTCGCGGGCGAGACGATGACGACGGTCGCGGCTGGTACGGCGACTCGGAAGGCCATTCCGAGGCCTCTCGAAGAGGCTGGGCCGAACGCCGTGGGGAAACCCGCAGTTTCCGCCGTGACGATGACGACGACGATCGCCGGAGCTATCGCGGCCAGGACCGCGATCGAGACGAGCGGGGCCGCTTCATGAGCGACGATGACGATCGCGGCGGCGGCTATCGCTCGCGAGGTCGCGACGAACGGGGCCGATTCGCCGACGATGATGATCGCGGCTATCGCTCCCGCGGGCGCGATGTCGACGACGATCGCGGCTATCGATCCCGTGGCGGCGGCGATCGCGGCCAAGGCGGATGGTTCGGCGATTCCCGCGGCCACGCCGAAGCTGCGCGTCGCGGCTGGGAAGAACGCGATGGCGGTCGCGGCGGCCGCTCGCGCGACGACGATGACGATCGCCGTTACAGCTCCCGGAGCAGCCGGCGTGACGATGACCGCGGCCAAGGCGGCTGGTTCGGGGACTCCCGCGGCCATGCCGAAGCCGCGCGGCGCGGCTGGGAAAACCGCCGATAGCCATCACGACTGCATCAGCGATGCCTGATGCTCACCTCAGCGGCCGCCGCAAGGCGGCCGCGCCCTTTTCCGGCGCCATCGCCAGGAGGCCAGCATGACCGACCAAGCCGCCTATTGGCTCATAGTCCATGGCCCAGACGCCCGCGCCCTCGCCCAGGCCGCGCTCCACTGCCAGAGCGATCAGGAGGCGATGATCACGGCCTTCTGCACCGCGAGCCCCTTCGGACACGAACTCTGGTCCCAGGATGGGTTTCTGGGCCTGTTCGAGCCAGCGCTCTCGGTAGCCCCAGACACGACGGCCTTCGGCTGACAGCCATCTCCGCAGGGCGGGGCAACGAAACTGAAGCAGAATATGGTGCGGGCGGTCGGGCTCGAACCGACACTCCTTTCGGAACCGGATTTTGAGTCCGGCGCACCTGGATTATCTATTTGATATTTATACCGTTTTAGCACACGATGCGCAAGCTGTGAAAGAGAATGTGCAAGGGTGCGCCACGGCGGGCGGCCGGGTCACCTCGGATAGTCGCGCTTGGGGGAGAGGCATGGAGGCGGACGCTAGAGCTCAACCTCGCGCAGTAGCTGACGATTGCCTGGCCTGAGCCCGGACTCTCAGGCGCCGGCGCAACAGTCTGCTCCCAACGGATAGACATTGCTGCTGGCGCGCCCTTGCCAGCTGAAGCGACGCAGCAAATGTTCTTCTTTTGATCTCACCCTTGGTCGCCGACCGTCAGATCGACGGAGCATCCCGGCTCGCGAGGCAATCAAGGTCATGTTAACCTGGATGGAAGGGTCCTGCGTGGAATAACGGGCGCGGGATAGCGAGATGGCACGAAGCGACCTGCTTGTTTCTTTGGTGAAAGCCGGCGCAGCCGGAGATCGGTCGATGCTCACATCGACCGTTGAAGCCATCGTGGCCGAAGAGAAATCCAAGAGCCACCACGTTCTCGCTGACCGCCTGTCGCGGGCCCTGCAATCTGTCCCGGTCACCAACTCGGAGATGCGGCGTCCCCAGACGGGGGGACGTGACTTTGTCATCGAGACCACGCCGCAAGTGCGGCTCGCGGACCTAATCTTGCCGCTCCCAGCCGACCGGTTGGCGAGCCAGCTGATCCAGGAACAGTCCCGCGCGGACCTGCTGCGGGCCCAAGGGATGCAGCCGCGTCACCGGGTCTTGCTGTCCGGGCCACCCGGCAACGGCAAGACGTCGCTCGCGGAAGCCATGGCCGAAGCCCTGGCGCTGCCCATGCTGACGGTGCGCTACGACGCCTTGGTTGGCGCTTATCTTGGCGAGACCAACGCTCGTCTGGCGAAGCTGTTCGAGTACGCCCGCGCGACACCCTGCGTTCTGTTCTTCGACGAGTTCGACGCCGTAGGTAAGGAACGTGGCGATGTTCACGAGACAGGCGAGATAAAGCGTGTCGTGTCGTTCCTGCTCATGCAGATCGACCAGCTTCCGAGTTATGTGATCGCGGTGGCCGCCACCAACCACGCCGAACTGCTCGACCGCGCTGTATGGCGTCGCTTCCAGTTGCGCATTGACATGCCGGCACCCGACAAGGGGCGGCGCGCCATCCTGGTCGCTCGGTACATCGACGCTTGGCGTGAAGATGTCGGCATGACGCCCGAACGGGTCGCCGAACGGCTTGGCCCGGTTAGCCTGTCCGAGGTTACAGAGTTCTGCCAAAACGTGAGGCGTCGGCATATCCTTTCGCAAGGAAGCGAGTCGCTGAAACGCGTGGTCGCGGAAGAATTGGAGCTGTGGGCGTCTCGCGTGGCGCCTTGGGCAAATGGCGAAACTCCCGCAATTTCCGCTGCTGCGGCTGGACCCCCCAAAAGACGGCGACCGTCAAAAGCGTAAGAGCAACTTCGGCGGCGGCGGACGAACGTTCGCCCCCGGCGACCAAGCCGACCGCCCGCCGGGTCAGCGGCTGCAGCGCTTGGAACAGGTGTTCGCCGAAGGCCGCGATCCCATGGCGCTCAGGGCCGATCCCGCGGGTCTCGCCCCAGAGCGCCTCCTCGTTTTCGAGTTGACGGGTGACATCCAGAACTTCGCCCGCGCCGCGCAGAACGTGCCGGGCCTGGAGTTCATCGGTGCCGACGAACTGGACGGCGACGCCGAAGACGAGGCACCGGCGCTCTACCTGATGATCCCAGACGCCCTGGCGCTACGTCAGCTCGTCCGCCTCTGGGCGCGCTTCCGCCAGGGGGACCAACTTCCGGGTCAGGCGCCGTGGCGGCAACTCTTCGCCCATCTAAGAGACCTTCGCGTCT
Source organism: Pseudomonadota bacterium (assembly GCA_023445705.1). Taxonomy (GTDB): domain Bacteria; phylum Pseudomonadota; class Alphaproteobacteria; order Caulobacterales; family Caulobacteraceae; genus Phenylobacterium. The sequence goes on along the minus strand of JAEXKM010000093.1, from coordinate 2,146 downwards.
GGGGGCCGCAGGATCGGGTTTCGCTTGAGGACGCTGAAATCTTGGCGAGCGAGCACGCCGACCAGAACGGCATGGTTCGAGTTGAGCTCGAACTGGTCTTCCGCGCCAACGGCGCGGCCACCGAGGCCGAGACCCTCACCGTCTTGGAGGCCGTCGGCGGCGTGCGCCTCTCCGCGACGCGGATCGAGGGCGCAAAATACCACGCCCTGCTGGTCGATATCCCTCAGGCCGAACTCGGCCGGGTTCTTGCGCGCGGGCAGGAAGGCCTGGTGGCGGCGGAATCAGTGATGCACATCCGGCCGCAAAGCGTGGTCCACATCACCCTCTTCGAAGGTGAAGGCGCTGCGGACCTCATGGCAACTGCAGCGCCGGAAGGTGAGCCGATCGTCGCCCTGTTCGACGCTGTGCCCCTCGCCGGACATCCCCGGCTGGCGGGGCGGCTGTCCGTCGATGACCCTTTCGACTTGGAACCGCTCGCGGTCGGGCGGCGTCGGCATGGAACCGCGATGGCCTCAGCCGTGGTCCACGGTGATCTTGCTGGCGCGCCGACTGTGCCACTCGATCGGCAGGTTTTCTTCGTCAATGTGATGTTCGCGCCAGCCGCGGCCGATCAACCCGAACAGTTTCCGGCGCGGCTGCCGGCCGACCTGTTCCACGAAGCTGTCATCCGGATGAAAGCGGGCGAGGCGCCGAGCGCGCCCCACGTCATCGTGATCAATGCATCGCTCGGCGACCGCAACAAGCCGTTCAGCGGCAAGATGTCTGGCTGGGCTCGGGTCGTCGATTACCTCTCTCACGCCTACGGTCTGCTGTTCATCATCAGTGCGGGCAACCAGCTCAGCGATCTCGTCACCCCCGACATGAACACCATCGCCTTTGAGGCTCTCGACCCAGCCGAGAAGGCTCGGTGCGCCTTGCGGGCGAGCGCCGCATCTTGGACGAGCCGACGCATCCTAGCGCCGGCGGAATCCGTCAACGCCCTGACCGTGGGTGCCCTACACAGCGATAACTCGCCGCCGGGCGTGATGCCAGCCTCCACGTTCGATGTCTGGCAAGACACCGGGCTCAGCACCGTCTCAAGCGCCTTGGGGCCGGGGTTCAAGAATGCGGTGAAGCCGGACGTCTTGATGCCCGGCGGCCGCCACCACGTGCGGCTGCAAGCAAACGGTCTCGGCCATGCCCTCCGCCCGCTCCTCCAGGAGAACCCGTTCGGCGGCATCCTCGTCGCCGCCCCGCCGGGTCCCGCAGACATCAACCCCGACCGGCAGAGCCGGTCGATCGGCACGAGCGTCGCCGCAGCAAGCCTCACGGGCGTTGCCGCGCGAGCGCATGAAGCGCTCGAATCCGCCTACGATGACTTCTTAGACCTGCCGGGCGGCCAGCGCGCTGCCCTGCTGAAGTCGATGCTCGTGCATTGCGCGCGCTGGACTCCCGCCCGCGATCTCATCGTCGAGGTGCTGGGGCCGGCCGACCCCAAGCTTCACGTCCGCCAACGTGACAACGTCCGCCGATATTTGGGGTTTGGCGCGGTTGATCCACAGACGGTGCTCGACTGCGCGGCCGACCGCGCCACCCTGTGGGCCGTGGGACGATTGGCGAAGGAGCAAGCACACACCTACTCCATCCCGCTTCCCCCAATCCTGTCGGGCAAGGCTTTGCCCCACGAGGTCGTGGCGACAGTTGCATGGTTCTCCCCGCCGCGCGTCGGCGCGTCCAATTACCGTGGCGTCCGCCTGAAGTTGGTGAAGCCAGACGAGGGGATGACCGCTTTCGCGGTGAGCACTGCGGGAGCGCAGCCGGATGACAACCAGGCTCACCGAGGTACGGTCATTCACCGGCGCTGGGCAGGCGACAAGGCCGCGGCGCTGGCTGGTGACGCGGCGTTCGAGATTAAGCTCCAGCGACAGCCTGACGACAGCGATGACCTCATCAACTACGCCGTGGTGGCGACCGTCGCCATGCCGGGCGTCGAGGGGGTCTACACCCAGGTCCGGGACCGGGTCACCGTCAAACCGAAGGCTGCGGTGCCGGTCGGCGTCTGATCGCGGCTCGGCGACCGGGTCAGCTCTTCCGACGGCAGGCCCAGACCAAACCGGCCAGCGCCGATACGAGGGCTGCAAGGGCAGAGATTTGGTCGGGGTTCATC
>JAEXKM010000091.1 GCA_023445705.1 Pseudomonadota bacterium | reverse complement strand
CGCGCCGCTGGTGCGCATCGTACAGGCCAATATCGACCAGAAGGAAAAGTGGCGGCCGGAGAACCTCGACGCGATCATCGACGCCTATGTGGGCCTATCCCAGGGACGCTCGCACGCGCCGCGGCCGCAGATCGTGGTCTGGCCCGAGGGCGCGCTGCCGGCGGTGATCGACGACCTGCTGGCGCCAGGAAGCCCCTATGCCGACCGCCTCGCGGACGCGGTTGCTCCGGGCCAGACCTTGATGCTGGGGGCCAATCGCGCCGACTTCGGCGAGGCTGGCGGCGTCGACTATTTCAACAGCCTCGTCTCACTCCGCCGCGCGGCGGACGGGCTGCATGTCACCGGCGTCTACGACAAGCACCGGCTGGTGCCGTTCGGAGAGTTCCTGCCGTTCGGCCAACTAGCGACCCGCCTGGGCGTCCGAAGCCTGGTGCACATGCCCGAAGACTTCACCGCCGGTCCGGCGCCGGCGCCGTTGCGGGCGCAGGGCGTTCCGCCGGTCCAGCCGCTCATCTGCTACGAGGCGCTTTTCCCCCGGTTCGCCGAGAACGCCGCCGCGCGGGCCGGCCTGCGGCCGCGATGGTTGCTCAATGTGTCGAACGACGCCTGGTTCGGCGCGACCAGCGGTCCTTGGCAGCACCTCAACATCGCCAGCTACCGCGCCATCGAGAACGGCCTGCCGATGATCCGCTCCACGCCAACCGGAGTTTCTGCGGTCATCGACGCCTATGGGCGCGCCCCGGAAGCCCTTCGACTTGGCCTCGGCGCGACCGGCGTCATCGACGCGCATCTGCCGCCCGCAATTTCGGCGACCCCTTACAATTTCATTGGGGAAACGGCCTTCGCCATGATGTTGCTCCTTTCCTCCGCTATTGTCGGATTTCGACACATCGGTTGGCGAAAAGAGCGGAATTGACGATTTGGTCAGGTTTTTGACGCGTCAGTCGAGGCTCGGCAAGGGTGAGCCCATATGGTCAAAGACCCCGACACTGTTCCCAATCCCATCGACGTTCACGTCGGGCTGAGGATTCGTCTTCGGCGGAAGGAACTCGGTGTAAGTCAGGAACGGCTCGCCGAGGCTATCGGGCTGACGTTTCAGCAGGTGCAGAAGTACGAGCGGGCCGCCAATCGGGTCTCCGCCTCCAAACTGTACGAGATGGCGCGCGCGCTTGAGACATCGACCGCCTACTTCTTCGAAGGGCTCGCCGACACCACGACCACCAGCCCCAGCGAACCCGCCGGCGGTCAGGCGCACATGCAGGCCTTCCTGCTGACGCCTGAGGGGGTCGAGCTCGCTAGCGCCTTCCCGAAGATCGCGCCGGCCAAGGTGCGCCGGCGGATCCTCGACCTCGTCCGCGCCATGGTCGACGAAGAGGCCCAACTGGAAGACTGATCCGCCGGGCGGCTTTCGCGCCGGAAGCTCGACGCGGCTTGCGGGATATAAAGATTTCTTTATAGGTTCGGCTCGACGTCCAATATGGCGCCGCCATGCGATGCGGCGCGCCCGCTTCACCGGAGCTACCTCTTGAGCCGTTCCTCCTACATCTTCACCAGCGAAAGCGTGTCCGAAGGCCATCCCGATAAGGTGGCTGACCGTATCTCCGACACCGTGGTCGACGCCTTCCTCGCGGCGGAACCCGAGGCGCGCGTGGCCTGCGAAACCCTGGTGACCACCAACCGGATCGTGCTGGCCGGCGAAGTCCGCGCCGCCAAGCCGGGCGCGTCGAAGGCCGAGAACAAGGCGCTGACCAAGGAGATCCTCGCCAGCCTGGAACCCAAGGTTCGCGCGGCCGTGAAGGACATTGGCTACGCCCAGAAGGGCTTCCACTGGGAAAAGGCGAAGTTCTCGAACTTCCTGCACGCGCAGTCGGCCGACATCGCCGTCGGCGTCGACTCGACCGAGAAGAAGGAAGAGGGCGCGGGCGACCAGGGCATCATGTTCGGCTACGCCTGCGACGAAACCCCGTCGCTGATGCCGGCGACGCTGCAGTTCTCGCACGACATCCTGCGCAAGCTGGCCGAGGTCCGTCATTCGGGCGAGTGCGAAGCGCTCGAGCCCGACGCCAAGAGCCAGGTGACCCTGCTCTATCAGGACGGCCGCCCGGTCGAGGTCCTGAAGATCGTCGTCTCGACGCAGCACCAGAAGAAGATCGGCGACCAGTCCGCCAACTCCAAGCGGATCGCGGCGCTGATCAGGCCTTATGTCGAGAGCGTCATCCCCTCGGGCCTGATCACCAAGAAGACCAAGTGGCACGTCAACCCGACCGGCCGCTTCCTGATCGGTGGTCCGGATGGCGACGCCGGCGTCACCGGCCGCAAGATCATCGTGGACACCTACGGCGGCGCGGCTCCGCATGGCGGCGGCGCGTTCTCCGGCAAGGATCCGACCAAGGTCGACCGTTCGGCCGCCTATGCCTGCCGCTACCTCGCCAAGAACGTCGTGGCCGCCGGCCTGGCGCGCAAGTGCACCATCCAGATCAGCTATGCGATCGGCGTCTCCGATCCGCTGTCGTTCTATGTGGATCTGCACGGCACCGGCCAGGTGGACCCGGCGAAGCTGGAACTGGCCCTGCCGCAGATGATCGGCGGCGCCACGCCGCGGGCGATCCGTGAGCATCTGGGCCTGAACCGCCCGATCTATGCGCGTACGGCGGCTTACGGTCACTTCGGGCGCACGCCGGACAACGAAGGCGGCTTCTCCTGGGAGAAGACCGATCTCGTCGACCAACTGAAGAGCCTCGCCTAAGAGGATCCAGCCGCGGCCTGACCGACGGGTCAGGCCGCTTTGGCGCGCGACAGCTTGACCGCTTCGCGTCGCGGGCAATTCACTCTGCGGCCCGGGCGATGTAGAGGGCTGCGATGGAAGACGCCGCTCACCCGCTCATGCGATCCTACGGCCGGATCAAGTCGCGCCCGATCAAGCCGCGACAGGCCGCCCTGCTCGAAACCCTGCTGCCGGCGATTCGTCCGCCCGAGGGCGCGTTCGATCCGCGAACCCTCATGCCCGGCGCGTCCGAAGCCTGGCTGGAGATCGGTTTCGGCGGCGGCGAGCACATGGCCAGCCAGGCTGCGCGCCGGCCCGAAGTCCTGATCGTCGGCTGTGAACCGTTTCTCAACGGCGTGGCCAGCGCGGTCCGGCACGTGGACGAGCAGGCGCTGAACAATGTCAGGGTCCACGACGGCGATGCGCGCGAACTGGCCGCCCGGATGCCGGACGCCAGCCTGTCGCGGGTGTTCATCCTGTTCCCGGATCCCTGGCCCAAGGCGCGCCACCACAAGCGGCGTATCGTGCAGCCGGAAATGGTCGCCGAACTGGCCCGCCTGCTGAAGCCGGGCGGGCGCCTGCGCTTTGCGACGGATGTTGCGGGATACGCCGACTGGGCGCTCGAACGCATCCTGGCGTCGCCGGATTTCGACTGGGCGGCCGAGCGCGCGGACGACTGGCGGACACCGCCGGCCGACCACATCACCACGCGTTACGAGGAAAAGCGCCTGGGGGACTGCGAGCCGGTGTTCTTCGACTTCGTCCGGCGCTGAGGACGGCGGGCGATGCGCCCGCCGCCTGTCTTTAGGCTTACTGGCCCTTGCCGGCCGCCTTGGCGCGCTCGATCCCCTGACGGATCAGCTCGCCGGTTTCTTCCGGATCGGCCCAGCGCACGATCTCGACGCTCTTGCCCTTTTCCAGATCCTTGTAGTGCTTGAAGAAGTGGGCGATCTGCTCGGTGAGGATCGCCGGCAGGCTGCGCCAGGAGTCCACGCCTGCGTAGAAGGGGTGGAGCTTGTCGACCGGCACCGCCAGGACCTTTTCGTCACCGCCGGCCTCGTCGACCATCATCAGGGTGCCGATCGGCCGCACGCGGATCACTGCGCCCGGAACGACCGGGGTCGGTCCGACCACCAGCACGTCCATGGGGTCGCCGTCGTCCGACAGGGTGTGCGGGATGAAGCCGTAGTTCCCGGGGTAGTACATCGCCGTGTGGAGGAAGCGGTCGACCATGATGGCGCCGCTTTCCTTGTCGAGCTCGTACTTCACCGGCTCGCCGCCTTGCGGGATTTCGATGATGGCGTTGACGTCGTAGGGCGGGTTCACGCCGGTGGGGATCTTGGAGATGTCCATAGGGAGGGAAGGACCTTGCGACACAGAAAGTTTTTTGCGCCGCGTCTGTGAACCATTCGGAGCGCCGGGAAAAGGGGCGCCGGCCGTGATCGGCCTGGAAAGCTGCAATTGGGCGAGAAATGCGGCCCATTGCAGGGGGCTGACAAAACCGAGGTCGCGCGCTATATAGGCGACACATCGTCCGTTAGCGCTGGATAGCGCATACGAGCGGCAGGCTTCGGCCCAGCCGCTTTTTTGTTGCCGGAGAGCAGCCAAGCTTATGCGAGGCAAGACCGCTGAAGACCGTCGGCTCCTGGAGCTCCTCGACCCCGTCGCGGAGGCCACAGGCTATGAGATCGTGCGCCTGCGCCTGATGGGCGGCGAGAGCGCGCGCCGCCTGCAGATCATGGCCGAGACGCCGGAAGGCGACATGGTCGTCGAGGACTGCGCCCGCCTTTCGCGGGCCATTTCCGAGGTGATGGACGCCGCCGACCCGATCGCCGGCGAATATACGCTCGAGGTTTCGTCGCCGGGGGTGGACCGCCCGCTCACCCGGCTCAAGGATTTCGCCAACTACGAAGGCCACGACGCGCGGATCGAGCTTGATCGCGTCGCCGAGGGCCGCAAGCGCTTCCGTGGGACGCTGGCTGGCGTCGAGGGTGACGCCGTCGGCATCGACCTCGAGGGCGAGGACTCCACCGCCATGATCCCCTTCTCGTGGATCGTGGACGCCAAACTCATTCTGACCGACGCGCTGATGAAGCGCGGCGCGGACGAACGCGCCGCCCGCCTGAGCGCAGACGTCGATCAAGACACACCCGAATAAAAGGACGCAGACCGATGAGCCTGACCGGCATTTCCGCCAACCGGCTTGAGCTGTTGCAGATCGCCGAGGCCGTGGCCCGCGAGAAGTCGATCGACAAGGAGATCGTCATCGAGGCGATCGAGGAGGCGATCCAGAAAGGCGCTCGCGCCCGCTACGGCGCCGAGCACGACATCCGCGTCCATATCGACCCCAAGACCGGCGAGATGACGGTCAAGCGCGTGGTCACCGTCATTCCTGACGACGCCACCTTCGAAAGCGAAGACGGCTTGGCCGAGGAGCCGGTGGGCGTGCGCCGCCTGGCCGACGCCCTGCGCGAAGACAAGGACGCCTTCGTCGGCAAGACCTACGAAGAGATCCTGCCGCCCTTCGAGTTCGGTCGCGTGCAGACCCAGATGGCCCGCCAGGTCGTGACCGGGAAGGTCCGCGAGGCCGAGCGTGAGCGTCAGTACGAAGAGTTCAAGGACCGCGTTGGCGAAATCGTGAACGGCGTGGTCAAGCGCGTCGAGTACGGCAACACCGTCGTCGACCTGGGCCGTGGCGAAGGCATCATGCGCCGCGACCAGTCGATCCCGCGCGAGAACTTCAACATCGGCGACCGGATCCGCTGCTACATCTACGACGTCCGCCGCGAGACCAAGGGCCCGCAGATCCTGCTCAGCCGCGCCCATGGCGGCTTCATGGCCAAGCTGTTCGCGCAGGAAGTGCCGGAAGTCTATGACGGCGTGATCGAGATCCGTGCGGTCGCCCGCGACCCCGGCTCGCGCGCCAAGATGGCCGTGGTGTCGAACGACAGCTCCATCGACCCGGTTGGCGCCTGCGTCGGTATGCGCGGTTCGCGCGTGCAGGCGGTGGTGGCCGAGCTGCAGGGCGAAAAGATCGACATCATCCAATGGAGCCCGGACGAAGCGACCTTCATCGTCAACGGCCTGGCCCCGGCTGAAGTCTCCAAGGTCGTCATGGACGAGGAAGACGAGCGCGTCGAGGTTGTCGTGCCCGACGAGCAGCTGTCGCTCGCCATCGGCCGTCGCGGCCAGAACGTTCGCCTGGCCTCCCAGCTCACCGGCTGGCAGATCGACATCATGACCGAAAGCCAGGAGAGCGAGCGCCGCCAGCGCGAGTTCGCCGAGCGCACGGCCCTGTTCCAGGAGGCCCTGGACGTCGACGAGGTCATCGCCCAGCTGCTGGTCACCGAGGGCTTCGCCTCGGTTGAGGACGTGGCCTATGTCGACTCTTCGGAGGTCGCGGCCATCGAGGGCTTCGACGAAGACACCGCCGACGAAATCCAGACCCGCGCTCGCGAATATCTCGAGAAGGAAGCTGCGGAATACGACGCCAAGCGTAAGGCGCTGGGCGTGGAGGACGCCCTGCTTGAGATCGAGGGCGTGACCCTGCCGATGTCCGTGGCTCTGGGCGAAGGCGACGTGAAGAACGTCGAGGATCTCGCCGGCCTGATCCCGGACGACCTGCGCGGATGGTTCGAGACCCGCGACGGCGAGCGCGTGCGCGAGCCTGGCATTCTCGAGAGCTTCAACTTGGATCCCGCCGAGGCCGAAGCTCTGATCATGCGCGCCCGCATCGCCATGGGTTGGGTCGAGGCGCCGGAGCCGGAGCCCGAACTGGAACCGGAAGCGGAGTTTGCTGAAGGCGAATACGAACCCGAAGCCGAGGCTGGCGCCGAGGAAACCGTCGCCACCGAGGAAGAAGGCCCGGAGGCGTAAGACCAGTTGAACGCCCCCTCTGTCAGCGCGGCCGCACGAGCGACGCCCCGAACCCTCGCCCAGGCGGCGCGGGAGCGGCGGGATATCGTCTCGGGCCAGGTGACGGAGGAGGGCGCGCTGGTGCGCTTTGTCGCGGGGCCCGAGGGACTGGTCGTCCCCGACCTCGCCGCCAAGCTGCCGGGACGTGGAATGTGGGTCGCCGCTGACCGGGTCTCGGTCGAGGCCGCCGCCAAGAAAGGCCTCTTCGCGCGGTCGGCGAAGGCCAAGCTCACGGCCTCGCCCGACCTCGCCGATCAGGTGGAGACGCTGTTGCGCCGACGCCTGCTGGAAGGCCTTGGCCTTGCGAAACGCGCCGGTGAGCTTATCTCCGGATACGAGAAGGTCGCCGCCGCCCTGAACGCCGGCAAAGCGGCCTGGCTGGTCGAGGCCGCAGATGGCGCTGCGGATGGCCGCCGTAAGATCCTGAATGTGGCCCGCAAGTCACCGAGTCCCCCTCAGGTCCTTGGACTCTTCAAGGCAGAGGAATTGGGTTTGGCCTTGGGGGCGGAGAATGTGATACACACCGCCTTCCTTGCGGGGCGCAGCGCTGATCATTGGACGAAAGATGTCCGGCGATTGGCTGGCTTTAGCCCGCTCCTTCCCGAGAGTTGGCGCGAGGAAAGGCCTTCTGAGGCGGGCGGAACCTGAAGCGGGTTTCGCGCGCCTAGAGCTATTGGAATGTCCGTGGTCGGGGCCGCCCCGATCGATATGTAAAGCGAGCGCATGAGCGACGAGAACGACAACGGCCGGACGCCCGGAGGGCGAGCTCCCCTGACCCTGAAGCCCCGTGGGGCCGGATCGGTCAGCGCGGGCACGGTGAAGCAGAGCTTCAGCCACGGCCGCTCCAAGACCGTGGTCGTGGAGACCAAGCGCCAGCGCACGCATGCGTCGCCGGCCGGCAACCTTGCCGCTCCGTCTTCAGCGGAGAAGCGCGCGTTCTCGCCGCAATCGTCCGGCCCGCGCCCGAGCCAGGGAGCGTCCGGCGACGGCTCTGGCCTATCGGCCGAAGAACAACGCGCCCGCCAGCGCGCGATCGAACTCGCCCGCGAGCAGCAAGCCCGCCAGGCCGCCGAGCAGCGCGCCCGCGAAGAGCGCGCTCGCGCCGAGGCTGAAGCCGCCCGGGCCGAGGCCGCAAAGGCCGCCGCCGCGAAGGCTGCCGCGGCTGCGC
>JAEXKM010000337.1 GCA_023445705.1 Pseudomonadota bacterium | reverse complement strand
CTCGAAGCTGACCAGTTCGAAGCGTTGGCCAGGCGTCATGTGATAGGCCCGCTGGAACGCCTCCCAGATGTCCGCCGTCGCGAGCTCGCGGCTGGTCTCGTCGGCCAGTTGCTGCACCGCGCGGCTGAAATGCGCCTGCATCGGCTTGGGCAGCTTCAGGCCCTTGTCCTGCTGCAGGACCCAGGCGACGCCGCCCTTGCCCGACTGCGAATTGACCCTGATCACCGCTTCGTAGCTGCCGCCCAGGTCGGCCGGGTCGATAGGCAGGTAGGGCATCTCCCAGAACTGGTCGTTGCGGCGGGCCTGCGCCTCGAAGCCCTTCTTGATCGCGTCCTGATGGCTTCCCGAAAACGCGGTGAACACCAGCTCGCCCGCATAGGGGTGGCGCGGATGCACCGGCAGCTGGTTGCAGTATTCGACGGTCTTCACGACCGTCTCCATGTCCGAGAAGTCCAGGCCCGGATCGACGCCCTGGGTGTAGAGGTTCAGCGCCAGGGTCACCAGGTCGACATTGCCGGTGCGCTCTCCATTGCCGAACAGACAGCCCTCGACCCGGTCGGCGCCGGCCATCACCGCCAGCTCCGCCGCCGCCACGCCCGTGCCCCGGTCGTTGTGCGGGTGGACCGAGATCACGACGGCCTCGCGCCGCGAGATGTGACGACACATCCATTCCACCTGGTCGGCATAGATGTTCGCGCTCGCCGCCTCGATCGTCGCCGGCAGGTTCAGGATCACCGGCTTCTCAGGCGTCGGCTCCAGAACGTCCAGCACCGCCTCGCAGACCTCCAGGCTGAACTCCAGCTCGGCCGTCGAAAACGTCTCCGGGCTGTACTCGAAGCGCCAGTCCGTGCCGGGCCGCCGCTCGGCCTGCTCGCGCATGATGCTCGCGCCCTCCACCGCCAGCGCTTTCACACCGGCCCGGTCCAGGCCGAACACCACCTCGCGCCAGACCGGCGAGATGGCGTTGTAGAGATGCACGGTCGCCGCCCGCGCACCCTCGAGACTCTCGAAGCTGCGCTCGATCAGGTCGCGGCGTGACTGGGTCAGCACCTGCACCATCACGTCGGCCGGGATGCGGCCCTCCTCGATCAGGCCACGGATGAAATCGAACTCGGTGGCCCCGGCCGACGGAAAGCCGACCTCGATTTCCTTCACCCCGATGCCGACCAATAGGTCGAAGAAGCGCTGCTTCTTCTCGGCGTTCATGGGATCGGCCAGCGCCTGATTGCCGTCGCGCAGGTCGGTGGACAGCCAACGGGGCGCCTTGGTGATGGTCCGCGACGGCCATTGGCGGTCGGTCAGCTGGACCTGGGGAAACGGGCGATATTTGACAGAAGGATCGCGCAGCATGGTTTGCAGCTCTCTCTCACGAGGCAGGCAGTTACATTGTCGATGAGGCTGGCGTGCCGCCGCCGGGGCAGCCGTCTAGATCCGGCGGCCGCCGGTAAGTCGCATGCTGGTGCGAAGCAGGGCTTTGAAAGCGCTGACCATGTCTCGTTCATAACCGCAGGCCGCCTGCGGTTCAATCATGTCGATCCCTCAGGCGACCGTGACGAAGGTCTCGCTCTCGATCACCCACTGGCCCAGCACCTTCTTCCAGGCGGCAAGGTATGGCCCGGTGGCGGTCGCGTCCTTCCAGGTCGCCACCCAGGTTCCGCTCTCTGCGGCGCGCAGGCCGTCGGCGGCCAGGGTGACGCTCTCGGTGGTCCGCAGATAGGTCACGAAGCTGGGGTCGGCGAACTGCGCCTCGAACGCGGCGATGATCGCCACCGCCCCCATCAGCAGCCCGCCCTCGCCCGAGATCAGGTTCGCCTGCGGATCGAAGAACGGCTTCAACCGCCCCGCATCGTGGGCCGCGATCAGCTTGTTGGTCAGCTTGCGCCGCGCCCGGATGGCGTCCTGCGGCGCGGTCATGGCTCCACGACCACGGTGCCAACCTTGCCGCCGCTCTCCACCAGTTCGTGCGCCCCTGCGCAGTCCTCGAGGGGGAAGCATCCCGCCACCGACAGTATCCGCTCGCCGGTCCCGATCCAGCGGGTGATGTCGGCCTGGGCGCGCCGCCGCGCCTCGTGCGGCGACACCGGCAGATAGACGCCGCTGACCTGCAGGTTCAGCCCCATCATGGTCCCGGCCGGCACGACCGGTTCCCGCGCGCCCTTGGTGGCGTAGTAGGCGATCGAACCGTTCACCCGCACGCTCGCTAGCGTCGCGGCGAGGTTGCCCCCGAAGTCCACGTCCACGACGTGATGCACGCCCTCGCCGTCGGTCAGTTCCCGAACCCGCGCGGCGACGTCCTCCCGGCGATAGTCGATGACGTGATGGGCGCCGCCCGCCCTCGCCCGCTCGGCCTTCTCGTCGGAGCTCACCGTGGCGATTACGCTCGCTCCAGCCCAGGCGGCCAGTTGCACCGCATAGTGGCCGACCGCTCCGGCGCCGCCGGTGACCAACACCGTGCGCCCCTGCACTGGCCCGGCCAGAAACAGGCTGCGATGGGCGGTCATGCAGGGAATGCCCAGGGTCGCGCCCTGCGCGAACGAGACCTCGTCCGGCAGTACGCTCAGCAGGTCGACGTCGAGCTCGATATACTCCGCCGCCGACCCGAACGCCCGGCCGTTGCGCTGGCCGTTGTAGAACCAGACCCGCCTGCCGACCCAGGAGGCCGAGACACCCGGCCCCACCGCCTCGACCACCCCGGCCCCGTCGCTATTGGGCGTGATCCGCGGATAGGCCATCGGCGTCGGCCCCGCGCGCATCCCGGCGTCCGAAGGATTGACCCCCGACGCCCGCACACGGATCAGCGCCTGGCCGCGTCCCGGCTCGGGCGTGGGCCGATCGCCCAGTTGCAGCACCTCGCGCGCCGGCCC
>JAEXKM010000294.1 GCA_023445705.1 Pseudomonadota bacterium | reverse complement strand
TCGGTCGGGTGCGCACCTCCTCGCCCTCCATCCATTCCCATGGCTCCACCCGTCCGCTCGACGGTGACGCGTAGTTGACCGCCAGATGGTCCCCCAGGTCCTGCGGGCTGCGCACCTCGCCGTGGCGCGCCAGATAGGCCGGGCTCGCCACATTGATCAGCTCCAAATCGCCGATACGCCGCCCGACCAGCCCGGAATCGCCCAGCGGCCCGACCCGCAGCACGCAGTCGGCTCGCTCCTCCACCAAGTCGACCGCGCGGTCGGTCATGCCCAGGTCGATCTCGATCTCGGGATACGCCTGAAGAAATTCCGGCAGGGCCGGCGCGATCACCAGGCGTCCAATCCGCCCGGGCACGTCCACGCGCAGCCGGCCCGACGGGCGACCGCCCGTATTGCGGAACAGTTCCTCGGCCTCCTCCATGTCGGACAGCAGTCGCACGCAACGCTCGTAGAAGACTGCGCCGTCCTCCGTGACCGAGACGCGCCGTGTCGTTCGGTTCAGAAGGCGCGCGCCGAGCCGCGTCTCCAGCATCTGCACCGCCGCCGACACCGACGACCGTGGCAGGCCGAGGCTGTCGGCCGCACGGGTGAAGCTCGCGCACTCCACCACCCGGGTGAACACCCGGTAGAGATCCATACGGTCCATGGCCGACTTTTATCCAAGAATGCCGACCAGTGATGTTACAATCGGTGCATTTATCCATCAAATGCGCACGGTAACGTCGCTCCAGTCCAGTAAGCAGACCGACGCATGGCCAATCACGACATCAAAGGAAAAACCGTCCTCATCGCCGGCGGCGCCAAGAACCTCGGCGGCCTGCTCGCCCGCGACCTGGCCGCGCACGGCGCACGAGCGGTGGCCATCCACTACAACAGCACCGCCACAACGGCCGAAGCCGAAGCCACCGTCCAGGCCGTGCGCGCGGCGGGCGCGGAGGCCCTCGCTCTCCAAGCCGACCTCACCACCGCCGGAGCGATGGAGAAGCTGTTCGACGACGCGGCCGCTGCCTTCGGCCGACCCGACATCGCCATCAACACTGTCGGCAAGGTGCTGAAGAAGCCGATGGTCGAGATCACCGAGGCCGAATTCGACGAGATGAGCGCGGTGAACGCCAAGGCCGCCTTCTTCTTCCTCCGCGAGGCTGGCCGCACGCTCAAGGACAACGGCAAGGTCTGCACCCTCGTGACCTCGCTGCTCGGAGCCTTCACGCCGTTCTACGCCGCCTATGCCGGGATGAAGGCGCCGGTAGAGCACTTCACCCGCGCCGCGGCCAAGGAGCTGGGCGAGCGCGGAATCTCCGTCACCGCAATCGGCCCCGGCCCGATGGACACGTCGTTCTTCTATCCCGCCGAAGGCGCGGACGCCGTCGCCTATCACAAGGGCGCCGCAGCCCTCTCGGCCTTCTCGAAGACCGGCCTGACCGACATCGAGGACATCGTGCCGTTCATCCGTTTCCTGGTGTCGGACGGCTGGTGGATGACCGGCCAGACCATCCTGGTCAACGGCGGCTATACGACGAAGTAGGCCCCTACTTCTCCGGGGCGGTCAGCGCCTGGTAGACCAGCGTCCGCGTCTGCTCGCCAAGGTCCGGCCCCCCGGTCCCGCCAAACCGCTGGATCATGCCGACAAAGACGACGTCGTTGGTGGGATCGGCCCAGAACCAGGTGCCAGCCGCACCGCCCCAGCTCATCGTGCCCTTGCCCTCCAGCGACCCGGCCCTGCGCGGGTCGTTGACCACCATGAAGTCCAGACCAAAGCCGGTCGCCTCGTTGAAGCGCGTGCCGACCGACCCGTTGGAAGACACCAGGGCGGCGTCGGGAATGGCGTTCGTGCCCATCAGTTCGACGGTTGCCGGCGCCAGGATCCTGGCCCCATCCAGTTCGCCGCCATTGATGATCATCTGCGCGAAGCGGGCGTAGTCGCGGGTGGTGGACACCAAGCCGCCCCCACCTGACTCCATGCCAGGCTTCTGGGTGAAGTCCTGGACCGGAAAGCCGAACAGTTCCTTGGCCTCTGCGATCTTCCCGGTCTTCGGATCGGCGATATAGGCCGAGGCCAGCCGCCCGGCCTTCTCCGGCGGCACGAAAAAGGCCGTATCGTTCATCTTCAACGGCCTGAAGATGCGGCTTTCGAAAAACTGGCCCAAGGTCTGGCCGGACAGGCGCTCGACGATGACCCCCTGCAGGTCGACGGCGACCGAATAGCTCCACTGCTGGCCGGGCTCGTAGATCAACGGGATGCCGGCGACCTTCTGAGTCATCTCGGTCAGGTTGGCCGAGCCCAGCACCCGCTGGTCACGGAACATGACATCGACGGGGTGCTTGTCGCTGAGGCCATAGCCGAAGCCGGCCGTATGGCTCATCAGCTCGCGCATGGTCGGAGGCCGCTTCACCGGCTCCAGGATCGGCTGCCCCTTGGCGTCCGTTCCCTTCCAGACCTTGAGGTCCTTCAGTTCGGGCAGATAGCGGGTGATCGGGTCGTCCAGGCGCCAGCGGCCCTCTTCGAAGAGGATCATCATGGCCACGCCCGTGACCGGCTTGGTCATCGAATAGATCCGGAAGATGGCGTCGTCTTCGAGCGGCCTACCGGCCTCCAGATTGGCCGCACCGTAGCTGCTGAACGACACCACCTTGCCGTGGCGCGCCAGCAGGGTCTGGACGCCCGCGACGCGGCCGTCGGCCACGGCCTTGGCCATCGCCTGATCCAGGCGCGACAGCCGGGCGCTGTCGAAGCCGACCGCCTCGGGGTTGGCGACCGGGGCGAGCGCCGCGGCGGGCTCCTTGGCGAAGGCGACAGGCGCCGCGCTCCAGGCGATGGACGCCGCCGCAAAGGCGCTGGCGAACAGGTGCAGCCGACGCGTCATGATTCTTCCCCTCCCAGATCACTGTTCGGGGAAGCTTAGCGGCCGCCTCTCGTCGGGCAAGCCGCTACTTAGGCTTGAATCGCTTGCTGGCGGGGAACCCCTTCGGCGCCAGCTTGCCGGCGGCCGAACGCCGCCCGAGCCACTCGCGCCACTCGCCCCAGACGCGTGTGCGGCCGGCGGTGTCGATCCAGTTCGCCCCCTCCTCGGCGGCGAAGACCATGCCGTCGCGCAGGCCGCCCTCGCGGTAGGCCTGCAGCTTCACGCCCTTGCCCCGCGGCATTTCCGGCAACTCCGCCAGGGGGAAGATGAGGATCTTGCCGTTGTCGCCGATCACCGCGAAGTGGTCGCCTGTCATCGGCAGGCAGAAAGCCGCGCCCTTGGCGCCCGCGTTCAACACCTGCTTGCCTGCCCGGCGGAAGCTGATCGCCTCCTCCTCGGGCAGGATGAAGCCATAGCCTTCCTTGGAGGCTATGACCCGCTTGGTCCCCGGCTTATGCGGGAAGATGTCGACGATATCGACCTTGTCCTCGAGGTCGAGCATCAGCCGCAACGGCTCGCCATGCCCACGCGCACCCGGCAGCTTGTCGCAACCAAGCGTGAAAAACCTGCCGTCCGAAGCGAAGATCAGCAGCTTGTCGGTGGTCTCCGCCGGAACGATGAAGCCGAGCTTGTCGCCTTCCTTGAACTTCAGTTCCGAGGGATCGTCGATCTTGCCCTTGGCGGCGCGGATCCAGCCGCGTTCGGACAGGATGACCGTGATCGGCTCGCGAACGATCATCGCTTCGATCGCCGCATCGGCGTCGACCACCGGCGCGGTGTCGAAGATCGAGCGGCGGCGGCCGAGATTGGTGTCTTGCCCCAGGATCGCCTTCACGTCCTTCAGGCCGACGCCGACCAGCTTCCACTGGGCCTTGTCCGAGGCCAGCATCTTCAGCAGACCGTCGCGCTCCTCGGCCAGTTCGGCATGCTCGCGCCGGAGCTCCATCTCCTCCAGCTTGGCGAGTTGCCGCAGACGGGTGTTCAGGATCGCGTCGGCCTGGATGTCGGTAAGCGAGAACGCCTCGATCAGCCGGGCCTTTGGCTCGTCCTCATAGCGGACGATGCGGATCACCTCGTCCAGGTTCAGGAAGGCGATGACCAAGCCGTCCAGGATGTGCAGACGCGCCTCGATCTTGTCGAGGCGGAAGCGCGCCCGACGCACCACCACCTCGCGGCGGTGATCCAGGAACGACTGCAGAAGCTGGCGCAGCCCCATGACGCCCGGCGCGCCGCGGGCGTCCAGAACGTTCATGTTCACCGGAAAGCGGCTCTCAAGCGCCGAGAGCTTGAAGAGGCTCTCCATCAGCACTTCGGGCTCGACGTTGCGGTTCTTGGGCTCAAGCACCAGGCGCACGTCCTCGGCGCTCTCGTCGCGGACGTCGCCCAGCAACGGCGCCTTCTTGGTCTCGATCAGATCAGCCAGTTGCTCGACCAAATCGGCTTTCTTCACCTGATACGGAATCTCGGTGACGACGATCTGGTAAGTCCCGCGGCCGGTCTCTTCCCTCTCCCAGAAGGCGCGCACCCGCACGCCGCCGCGGCCGGTGGCGTAGGTCTCCAGCATGCTCTCGCGGGACTCGACAATGACCCCGCCAGTCGGGAAGTCGGGTCCCTGCACGTGCTCCATGAGCCGCGCAGTGTCGGCGTTAGGGTCTTCCAGGAGCACCAGGCACGCGTCGATCAGTTCGCCGGCGTTATGGGGTGCGATCGAGGTCGCCATACCGACGGCGATGCCGCTCGACCCGTTGGCCAGCAGATTGGGGAAACCGGCCGGCAAGACAACCGGCTCCTCGTCTTCGCCGTCATAGGTCGGGCGGAAGTCAACGGCGTCCTCGTCGATGCCATCGAGCAGGAGTTGGGCTGCGACCGTGAGCTTGCACTCGGTGTATCGCATGGCCGCGGCGTTATCGCCGTCGATGTTGCCGAAGTTCCCCTGGCCGTCGACCAGCGGGTAGCGCTGGGCGAAGTCCTGCGCCAGGCGGACCAGGGCCTCGTAGACCGCCACGTCCCCGTGGGGGTGATACTTACCGATGACGTCGCCGACGACGCGGGCGCACTTCTTGGCGGTGGTGTTCGGATCCAGCCGAAGCTGGCGCATCGCGTACATCAACCGGCGGTGCACAGGCTTCATGCCATCGCGCACGTCCGGCAGCGCCCGGCCGGTGATGGTCGAGAGCGCATAGGCGAGATAGCGCCGGGATAGCGCCTCGGTCAGCGGCTCGTCGATGATGCGGTCGCCGTCGCCATCGCCGGGCGGGGGGGTGTGCTTGGTCATGCTTTCGAATCGGACTCGTCGTTCACAACTGTTCTAGCCCCCGACGCAGCGGAAGTCGCCGCGGCGGATGGATCTGCGGACGGCCCTAGAAGCGCCCGCCCTCGGCCAGCCGCTCCATCAGCCAGACCCGCGCCGGCGGCAGCGGCTTGTTGAGCGGACCGAACACGAACAGCTCAAGGAAGTGCGCAGTAAGGTCGAAGCCCGCCTTCACGTCGCCTGCCGCAAGGCCGGTCTGGGCCGAGAGCATGAACGGCGGCAAGGCCAGCAGCCGATCCTTGTAGGGCTCCCCGGCCTGCCGGCTGACCGCCCGGCCGGTTCGGGGGCTGACATAGATCAGGTCGTCGACAGCGCCTGTCGCCGCGCATTTGGACAGATCCAGACCAAAGCCGAGCTCCTGCAGCAGCCCGGCCTCGAACCGGACGAAGACAGCCGGCCAGATTTCGGGAAGCTCCAGGACGGCGGTCAGCGCCTCGAAGGCCAGGAACACGCCCGGATGGGGCTCCCGCTCGGGCAGCGCAGCCGCAGCCACCGCCGCCGCAGCCGACAGGCCGGCAAGCGCCGTTCGGTCGTCAAACAGGGCCGCAGGCCCCTCCCCGACCGGTTCGAGGCTGGCTGAGCCCAACTGGTCCGAAACCCGCGCGCGATAACGCACCAGGGTGCGCGCGCCAGCCTGCAGGAACGGCTTCATCCGGCGCGAGGCCCCGCCCGCCACGTGAGCGGCGTACTTGCCATGACGGGCCGTCAGAAGCTCTACAATGGCGCCAGTCTCGCCATGGGCCCGAGCCGACAGCACGAAGGCGTCGTCCTCGAACTCCATCAGGAACGGCTTCTCATAGATGCTCCCCCACAGGGGGAGCTGTCAGCCAAATGGCTGACCGAGGGGGCCTCCCCGCCCAGGGGAGGACAACATCCGAGAGGTGAGACCGCCTGCGGCGGCCCCCTCCGTCGCGCTACGCGCGCCACCTCCCCCGGAGGGGAGGATCGCATCGCGTCAGGCGTCGAAGTCGAGGCCCACATCGCCGTAGAACTCCCGCTTGTCGGCCCAGCGCTCATCGACCTTCACGTGCAGGAACAGATGCACCGGCCGATCGAGCAGCTCGATCAACTCCTCGCGCGCCTTCTGCCCGATCCACTTGAGGGTCTGGCCGTTCTTGCCCAGCACGATCGGGCGCTGGCTTTCGCGCTCCACATAGATCGATTGCTCGATCCGCACCGAGCCATCCTTCCGCTCCTGGAAGGCCGTGGTTTCGACGGCGGCGGCGTAGGGCAGTTCCTCGTGGACGCGAAGGAAGAGCTTCTCCCGCGTGATCTCGGCGGCCAGCAGGCGGGCCGGAAGGTCGGCGGTCTGCTCTTCCGGATAGAGCCACGGACTCTCCGGCATCATCTCGGCCAGCCGGGCCTTCAGGTCGTCCACGCCGGCGCCGTCCGCCGCCGAGATCATGAAGACCTCGGTGTAGACGCCGGTCTCGAACAGGCGCTGAGCCAGGCCCAGAAGGCGCTCGCGCTTGACCCCGTCGATCTTGTTGAGCGCCAGGATCACCTTCTTGCCGGCCGCCTTCAGGCCCTCGACGATCGTTTCGACGTCCGCAGCCGAACGCTTGTCCGCCGCCTTGGCGCCCGGCTCGGCGGCGGCCAACTCGGCCTGCACGTCGACCAGATGCACCGTCACGTCTGCTTCATCCGCGCCGCCCCAGGCAGAGCGGACCATCGCGCGATCCAATCGCCGGCGCGGCGAGAAGATCCCGGGGGTGTCGACCAGCACGATCTGCGCCTCGCCTGCCATGGCGACGCCGCGGACCGGGAACCGGGTGGTCTGGACCTTCTGGGTCACGATCGTGACCTTGGCCCCGACCAGTCGGTTGGTCAGGGTCGATTTCCCCGCATTCGGGGCTCCGATGATCGCGGCGAAGCCGGCGCGGGTGGTCATTGAGGTCCTTCTCGTTTCAACAGCATCACCGTGGCGGCCGCTTTCTCGGCCTCCTGCCGGGAACGGCCCTCGGCGTGCTCGGGTTCATAGTCGCCGACGTTCACCGATACGGTGAAGATCGGCGCGTGGTCAGGGCCTTCGCGCCCCACCACCTTGTAGGCGGGCAGCGCCAGACCGCGTCCCTGGGCCCATTCCTGAAGCTGGGTCTTCGGATCCTTGGTCTGCGGCTCGTCCAGGCGGGCGAACTCGTCCGTCCAGAACTCCAGGAAGAAGGCCCGGGCCGCTTCCAGCCCGTCGTCGATATATAGGGCGCCGATCAGCGCCTCACAGGCGTCGCCCAGAACGGTGTCCTTGTCGCGCGCGCCGATCTTGCTGGCGCTGGGCGCCATGCGCAGCGCGTCAGGCAGTCCGATCCGCCGGGCGACCCGGGCGCAGGCGTGATAGTTGACCAAGCCCGCCATCAGCCGGCTCATCTCGCCTTCCCGCGCGTCGGGGTTCAGGGCCATGAGCCGCTCGGCGGCCAGCAGGTTCAGCACCCGGTCGCCGAGGAATTCCAGCCGCTCGTAGTGGCGCACCTTCAGCGCGCCCTCGCCGACGCTGGCGTGGGTCAGGGCGCGCTCCAGAAGCTCGCGGTCGTGGAAGACGTGGCCGATGCGGCCTTCCAATGCGGCGACCGCGGCTTCTCGCCTGTTCATTGAAGGACTTTGAAGAACCGGCTGGGCCTGGCGTTCAGCACCCAGGTCCAGGGCTTGAACAACGAGGCGCCCGGGTTCCAGGAGAGCAGGATGATCTGCGCCTTGCCGACCAGGTTCTCCGCCGGGACGTAGCCGACGCCGATTTCGGTGGGCACGCGGCTGTCGAGCGAGTTGTCGCGGTTGTCGCCCATGAAGAAGTAGTGGCCTTCGGGAACCACGAAGGTCGGTGTGTTGTCGACCTCGCCGTCGGGACCGAAGTCGTAGGTTACGAAGGTCCTGCCGTTCGGGAACGTCTCCTGGAACCGCTGGACGTTGCGCGTGAAGCCGAAGCCGGAGTCGATCATCACCGGCGGCAGCTCGGTCCGCGGAATCTCCTTGCCGTTGATCCAGAGCCGGCCTTCGCGCATCTGGACGCGGTCTCCGGGCAGGCCGATCAGGCGTTTGATGTAGTCGGTGTGACCGTCACGCGGCAGCTTGAAGACGATGACGTCGCCACGCTCTGGCGTCCGCTCCATGATCCGCCCCTTGAAGATCGGCGGGCTGAACGGGATCGAGTGACGCGAGTAGCCGTAGGAATACTTCGAGACGATGATGTAGTCGCCTTCGAGCAGCGTCGGCTCCATCGAGGCCGAGGGGATCGTGAACGGCTGGAAGAACAGGACTCGCAGGAACAGCGCGATCAGGAGCGCGTAGGCGACAGTCTTCACGATTTCCACGAAGTCGTTCACCCCGCTCGCCTTTTCCGGGTGCTGGGCGGTCTGTGCGCGGTCGGTCATCATATTTCCTTGGTCCGAAGCAACGGACAGTTCGCCTAGCTAGACGCTGGCCGGGTCGCAGGCAAGCACGGCTCCCGTGAACTCTCTGTCATGGGCCTTGCCGCCTGGCTCCAGCGCAACTCGACGCACTCCCAGCTTTCGTGGATTGAAGCACGGTCGCAGGGGACTATTAAGCGCCCATGAGCCGGTCCTCCCTCCCAGTTTCGCACGTTCTCCTGGCCCTGGCGGTGGTCGCGGTCTGGGGAACGAATTTCGTCGTCATCAGAATCGGCCTGGATCACCTGCCCCCGCTGACCTTTGCCGCCTTGCGCTTCACCTTCGCCTTGCTGCCGGCAGTGTTCTTCCTCAAGAAGCCGGCCGTTTCCTGGCGCAACCTCGCCGCCTACGGGATCCTGATCGGCGCCGGTCAGTTCGGCCTGCTCTACATCGCGATGCAGGGCTTCATCTCGCCGGGCCTCGCCTCGCTGGTGGTCCAGACCCAGGTGTTCTTCACCATCGGCCTGGCCATGTGGCTGGCCAAGGAGCGTATCAAGACGTTCCAGGTCGTCGCCCTGGCGCTGGCCGCGATCGGGCTGCTGGTCATCGTCAGCCACAATACCGACGCGTCGGTGACTCCGCTGGGCCTTGCCCTGGTTCTGGCCGCCGCCGCCAGTTGGGCGGGAGGGAACGCGTTCTCCCGCGCCGCGGGCCAGGTCAACATGCTGGCCTATGTGGTCTGGGCGAGCCTTTTCTCCGCCCCGGCGCTCATCGCCCTGGCCCTGATCGTCGAGGGTCCCACAGCCATGATCGAGGGCGTCCGCGCCGCCAACGCGGCCACCTGGGTGGCCGTCCTCTGGCAGTCGGTGGGCAACACGCTGTTCGGATACGCAGCCTGGGGCTGGCTGCTCTCGCGCCACCCCGCCGCGACGATCACGCCCATGGCCATGCTCGTCCCCGTGTTCGGCATGGGGGCCTCGGCCATCTTCCTCGGCGAGAGCCTTCCCGGCTGGAAGATCGGCGCTGCGGCGCTGGTGATGAGCGGGCTGGCCCTGAACATCTTCTGGCCCAGGCTTCAGAGCCGCCTCGCCCCGCCGCCTCAGTCGGCCTGACGGCGGCCTATTCCGGCACGGCCTCGATGATGACGAAGGCCTGCGCATAGGGATGGTCGTCGGTCAGCGACACATGGATCACCGCCTTGTGGCCAGCCGGAATGATCGCCTCCAACCGCTTGGCCGCGCCGCCGGTGAGGGCCATGGTCGGCTGGCCCGAGCGCATGTTGACGACCCCCATGTCCCGCCAGAAGACCCCAGCCTTCAAGCCGGTGCCCAGCGCCTTGGAGCACGCTTCCTTGGCCGCGAAACGCTTGGCGTAGCTGGCCGCGCGGTCGGGCTTGCGCTCCGACCGGGTCCGCTCGATCTCGGTGAAGATGCGGTTGGTGAAGCGATCGCCGAACCGCTCGAGGGTCTCGGCCACCCGGCGGATGTCGGAAAGGTCCGATCCTATGCCGACGATCAAGCCGCCCTCCCGGCGCGCGCCTCGTCCATCAAGCCGCGCATGCGCTGGATCGCGGGCCCCAGGCCCACGAAGATCGCTTCGCCGATCAGGAAGTGTCCGATGTTGAGCTCGGCGACCTCGGGGATCGCCGCGATCGGCTTGACCGTCTCGTAGTCGATGCCGTGGCCGGCATGAACTTCCAGCCCGAGGCGTCCGGCCTCGGCGGCCGTGGCCCGCAGTCCCTCCAGCAGCTTCGCAGCGGCGGGCGAGCGTTCGCGTACGGCGTCGCAATAGGCCCCGGTGTGCAGTTCCACCACCTGAGCGCCCATGGACTTGGATGCGGCGGCCTGGGCCGGATCGGCGTCGATGAAGCAGGACACGCGGATCCCGGCGGCGGCCAGCTTGCCGATCACCGGAGCGATGTGATTGTGCCCGCCGACCACATCCAGCCCCCCCTCGGTCGTGCGCTCTTCGCGCCGTTCGGGGACGAGGCAGGCCGCATGAGGCAGATGGGCGAGCGCGATCGCCTCCATCTCCTCGGTGACGGCCATCTCGAAGTTCAGCGGCCGTCCGCGCTTGCGCGTGATCGCGGCCAGGGCGTCTATGTCGGCGTCGGAGATGTGGCGCCGATCTTCGCGCAGGTGGGCCGTGATCCCATCTGCTCCGGCCGCAATGGCCAGCTCGGCCGCCCGCACCGGATCTGGATAGTTGCTTCCACGGGCGTTCCGGATGGTCGCCACATGGTCGATGTTCACACCCAGCCGCAGCTTGTTCACTTGCTAAGCCTCCGGCTCCCGGGGTCCTCGATGGGGATCGCCGCCAGTTCCGGCGGAAGCTGGTCGGCGGGATAGGCCGGCACGTCCAGCCGGGCCAAGGCCACGAAGGGCGCGCCTGGATCGGCCCGGCCGCCCGAACGGTCGACGATGCAGGCGGCGACGACGACGTTGCCGCCGGCCTTCTTGATCGCCTCGACGCATTCGCGCGACGACAGGCCCGTCGAGACGATATCCTCCACCATGGCGATCCGCGCGCCCGGCGGGATCGAGAACGCGCGGCGCAGCTTGAACTCGCCCCCTTCCCGCTCGACGTACATCGACGGCACGCCCAGGGCGCGCGCGGTCTCGTAGCCGGGAATGATGCCGCCGACGGCCGGCGAGATGCACAGATCGACCTCGCCCACCGCTTCCCTGATCTTCGCCGCCAGCGCCCCGCACAGGCGCTCGGTGCGCTCGGGGTACTGGAAGACCAGGTTCTTCTGGAGGAAGGTCCCGGAGTGCAGGCCGCTCGACAGCACGAAGTGGCCTTCGCGCAGGGCGCCCGAGGCGCGGAATTCTTCCAGGACGTCTTCAGTGTTCATGTGGGCCTCCTGATTTGCGGGCTTATCGCAAATCTGCCGGTCAGGAGAACCCCGAAAGGTCCGGCATGCGTCCATTCCAGCCCGACACCCGCTCAAGGGCGGCCGACAGGGCCACGACCGAGGTCTCGTCAGCGGTACGTCCCATGATCTGGAAACCTATCGGCAGGCCCGTGGAAGTGAGACCTATCGGCAGGTTTCCTGCCGGTAGGTCCAGATAGTTGCCGGCCCGGGTCATGGCCGAGAATGGAGAGGCCGTCTCGTCGACCTGGTCGATGGGCGGCGCAGGGATCGGCGAGGTCGGACTGACCAGGGCGTGATAGGGCGCCATCCAGGCCTGAAACTCTGCCTGGTCGGCGGCCCGCTGGGCCAGAGCCTGGGCCAGCTCGGCGTCGGAGACCGATCGGCCGCCTTCGAAGCGCTTGCGGACCCACGGGTCCATGTCCGCGCCGTGGGCCTCGATGTGCGCCCCGCGAACGCGCCAGCCTTCGGCCGCCATCAGCCAGCCGTTGGGCTGGAAGTAGTCCGAAAACGGCCGCGGGGTCTTTGCCTCCTCCACCACGACGCCGAGCGCCGCGAGCTTGCGCAGCGCGGCCTCGTAGCGGGCGGCGACCTCCGGATGGATTTCCGGGATCGAGGCGACCGGGATCGCAGCGATCCGCCAGCCGTCGACCGTAGCGCCGAGCGCGGCGGCCGCATCGAAGGGCCCGCGAACGGCAAAGCTCTCGTCCGGTCCCGAGATCACCGCAAGCGCCCGCGCGGCCTCAGCGACCGAGCGCGCCAGGACGCCAACGGTGTCCAGGCTGGGTGCGAGGTCGTGCACCCCACGGGTAGAGACCAGGCCTCGACCGGGCTTGAGCCCGACCACGCCGCTGGCTGCGGCGGGGATCCGCACCGAGCCGCCGGTGTCGGTGCCGAGGGCCACGTCGCAAAGTCCGCTCGCTACCGCCACCGCCGATCCGCTGGACGATCCGCCCGGCGCGCGATGGACCTTGGCGTCCCAGGGGTTCCAGGGGGCGCCGACCGCACGGTTCGTACCCCAGCCGCCGAACGCGAGTTCCACCGTGTGGGTCTTGCCGACCGCCCTATAGCCCGCGTCCAGCAGGCGCTGCACCACCGTCGCGTTCGACGCCGGCGAGGGATCGAGTGCGTGGACGCCGCCGCCGCCCGTCGGGACGCCGGCCACATCGATCAGGTCCTTGATCGCCAGGGCCGGCCCGGAACCGGCGCCGAGCGGCGGATCGAACACCGAGACGAAGGCGTGCAGCCGCTCGCCCAGCCGGCGCCGTTCGCTCACGCTCACCATGCCCAACTCCAGTCCTTGGCGCTCACCCGACAGCCGCCATCGGCCCAGCCCTTCCAACCGCGGCCGCGCACAGCCTGGCCAGGGAGCTGGCCCGTGGGCTGGCCGTCCTGCAGCACGAGCTTGCCGTTGACGATGACGTCCCGAACGCCGGTGGCGAACTGCTGGGCTGCTCGTACGTGCCGACGTCACCGACGGTCTGCGGATCGAAGAGCACGACGTCGGCGTGATAACCGACCTTCAGCATCCCGCGATCCTTCAGCCCAAGGTTCTGGGCCGGATAGGCCGAGAGCCGGCGGACCGCGTCGGCCAGGCTGGTGGTCTTGTCCTCGCGAACGTACTTGCCGAGCAGCCGGGCGAAGTTGCCGTAGGCCCTGGGGTGAGTGCTGGACTTGAGGAATACTCCCTCAGGCGCCTGGGCCGAGGCGTCGGACCCGAAGCTCATCCAAGGCAGGGCCGTCTGCCGCGCGACGTTCTCCTCCGACATCAGGAAATAGACCACTTGGACCCGGCTGCCGTCCTCGATGACGAGATCGATGGCTGCGTCCTCTGGCGAAACCCCGCGGTCCTTGGCGACCTGGGCGAGGGTCTTGCCAGTCAGATGCTTAAGCGCGGGGTTTTTGAACCCCACCAGCAGCGTGCCCTCCGCGCCGGCGTGGCGGTAGAGATTCTCGAAGGCGGGCTGCGCCTGGCGCATCTCGGCGATGACCTTGGCCCTCGTGGCCGGGTCCTGCATGCGGGTGATCCAGGTCTCGACCCCGCCGGCCTGCACCCAGGGCGGCATGGCCGCATCCAGACCGGTCGATCCGGCCGTATAGGTGTACATGTCGGCGGTGATCCGGTGGCCGGCCGCCCTCGCCGCCTCGATCCGGGCGATGGCCGGGTCCAGCTTGTCCCAGTTCGCCCTGCCGGCCTGTTTCAGGTGATAGATCTCGGCTGGCGCGCCCGAGGCCTTGGAGATCTCGATCAGCTCGTCGATCGCTTCCAGCAGGCGATCAGCTTCCGAGCGCATGTGACTGATGTACATGCCGCCGCAACGGCCCGCCTCCGTCGCCAGAGCGATCAGTTCGGGCGTCTCGGCATAGTTGCCGGGGGCGTAGATCAGGGACGAACCGACACCGAGCGCCCCATCCTCCATGGCCTGGACGACGAGCCTGCGCATCTGGTCCAGTTGTTCGGGAGAGGGATCGACGTCGCCCTCGCCCAGCACGTTTTCGCGGACCGTCGCGGCCCCGACGAACGAGGCCACGTTCACCGCGACGCCGCGCTTCGTAAGCCAGGACATGTACTCATCGAGGCTGGTCCAGGCGATGTCGTACTTGATGTCGCCCATGCGCTGGGTCTCGAGCTGCTTCATCGCCGGAGACCAAGGCCCCATGGAGGAACCCTCTCCCATCACCTCGAGGGTGACACCCTGCTTGAGGTCCGAAAGCCCACGGGGATCAGCGATGAGGCTGTCGGTGGCCCAGGAGAGCATGTTGATGAACCCCGGCGAGACGGCCTTGCCGCCGGCGTCGATCACCTGGGCGGCGCTCTCGGGCGCCTTGCTCCCCACATAGGCGATCCGATCGTCCTTGATCGCGACCTCGCCGCGGAATGGCGCACCGCCCGAGCCGTCGTAGATCACGCCGTTGCGGATCAGGAGATCGTACGCCTGAGGCGAGGACGCCCAGGCCGGAGCGGAAGACAGCAGAGCGGCGACGAGACTCAAGGCGACGGGTTTTTGCATCCCGACATGTGAAGTCAGAATCCCGCGACTGTCAGGCGCCGCTTGCCCGTCAGGGTCGCAAAAAATCCTGCGACGACCGGAACCAGGCGCCGCGACTGATGTTGAAGCTATGTCCAATGCGAACATGGACGCCGATCCGAAACGCGAACGATCGGACAGCGAAGCCCAGGATCCCCCCTCCTGGGCTTCGTTTCGTTTGGTCCGCTGAAAGACCGTCCGCCCCTGGAAATATTTGACTGACCGCGGAACCCCGTTCGCCGGCCGGCCGTTGTCTATTCGGTTGGAGATGAAAATCGAAAACCACGCCCGACCAATCATCCAGAAATGGAAAATGATAGTCGGACAGGAAGCCCGGCGGGTCACGACCCCCGGGCTTCGCTGATTCTAGCGCTCCCCTTCCCTCACGTGATCGCGTTCGCAGCCGGCGGAACAGCCGAGCAATGCTTCTGGTTGATGTGACGCGAAGCTTCCTCTTCCAAAGGAGGAGAGACAATGAAGTGGATCAATCTCATCACCCTGACCCTAGCGGTCATCGGCGGCCTCAACTGGGGTTTCGTCGCCTTCGGCGGCTATGGCGCTGACGTCGTCGCCAACCTCTTCGGCGGAGCCGCAACCGCAGGCGCTCGAATCGTCTACGGCCTGATCGGATTATCGGCCCTATGGCAGCTGGCGCCGCTCTTCCGGTCGGTGCGGGTCGGCGAGATCGACGCCGAAGCCGATCTGCATCATCGGGGCCTGCGCCACTAGGCATCGGGAACATCCCGCGCCGCCGCCGGTTTCGCCCACAGGCCGCCGCCCCGGGCGGGCCTGGACTTTCCTCTTACGTTCAAGGAGCGCGCACCATGAAGGTTAGCGATTGCATGACCCGCAACGTGAAGATGGCCAATCCCGGCGAAACCCTAAGGGACGCCGCCCGCATGATGGCCGAGCTCGACGCCGGCATACTTCCGGTCAGCGAAGGGGATCGGCTGGTCGGGATGATCACAGACCGGGACATCGCCGTTCGCGGCGTCGCTTGCGACAAGGGCCCGGAGGCCAAGGTCGGCGACGTGATGAGCCACGAAGTCCGCTACTGCTACGAAGACGACGACAGCGAAGCCGTACTGCAGAACATGAGCGATATTCAGGTCCGCCGACTGCCGGTGCTGAACCGCGAGAAGCGGCTGGTCGGGATCGTCTCGCTCGCCGACCTAGCCTCGGTCAGCCAAGAGGCGCGCACCGGCGAAGCTCTCGGCGGCATCTCGCGGCCCGGCGGCGAGCATTCCCAGACGATCCACTAGCAAGCTCCTTCTGCTCCCGGCCTTCGGCCCTTGGCCGACGCCGGGAGTCGCGAGGTTCAGCCCTTAGCCCGATCCACGGTCTCGATGCTGGGATAGGCCCGCAGCGCCGCGGCGATGTGGGTCAGGTGCCGCGCGTCCTTCACCTCGACATCGAAGTCGACATCGAAGAAATCCGATTGTCGGCGATGCATCCGTAGATTGACGATATTGCCGCCGGCCTCGCCGATCGCCGTGCAGGCCTGGCCCAGAACTCCCGGCGCGTTGCGAATGGTCGCCGTCAGCTTGGACAGCGTCACCGTGTTCCGCTCGGCCTCGGGCGTCCATTGCAGGTCGCGCCAGAGTTCTTCGCGGTCTTCGAATTCGGCCAGGCGCGCGCAGTCGATGGTGTGGATGGTCAGGCCCGTGCCGTCGGGCTCGAGAATGCCGACGATGCGGTCGCCCGGCACCGGCGTGCAGCACTGGCCAAAATTCAGAGAGACGCCCGGGGTCAGGCCGCCGCCGCGCACATAGAGGCGAGCGCCCTTACCGCCTTCGATCCGGCGGGTGGCCGCAGCGGCGTCCCGCTCGGAGGCCTTCAGGCCAGGGAAGATGACGTCCAACACCTGGGTCGGAGAGATGCGCCCACGCCCGACCAGTTCGAAGAGATCCTCCTCGGTAGCGACCGCGAAGCGCTCCAGCGACGGCTTGAGCAGCACTTCCTTCCGCGACTTGCCCGCCCGTTCGAAGGTCTGGTCGATGGTCGCGGTGCCGAGACGGACAAACTCTTCCTTTTCCGTCTGGCGGATGTGGCGGCAGATCGCCGAGCGCGCCCGGCCTGTGACGGTCAGCGAGCGCCAGTCCGGAGGCACCACAGGCTTGGCGCCGCGGATCACCTCCACCACATCGCCATTCTGAAGAGTCGTCCGTAACGGCTTGAGTTCACCGTTGATTTTCACACCAATGCAGGTGTCGCCGACATCGGTGTGGACCGCGTAGGCGAAGTCCAGCGGCATGGCCCCGCGCGGGAGGCTGACGAGCTTGCCCTTCGGAGTGAAGACGAACACCTGGTCGAGGTACATCTCGAGCTTGGCGTGCTCGACCAGTTCCTCGACATCGCCGCCGTGCTCCAGCACCTGCACTAGGTGGCGCAGGTTCACCAGCGGATCGCGGCCGCCGCCGGCGGCCTGGGCCTCCGGATCGAAGCCGTAGGACGAATTCTTGTAGCGCCAGTGGGCCGCCACGCCATCCTCGGCGATCCGGTCCATGGTTTCGGTGCGGATCTGCATTTCGATCCGCATGCCCTTGGGGCCGACCACGGTCGTATGCAGAGAGCGGTAGTTGTTCCGCTTCGGCGTCGAGATGAAGTCCTTGAAGCGCTCTGGCACGCTCGGCCACGCGCGATGGATCACGCCGAGGGCGGCATAGCAGTCCGTCTCGCTGTCGACGATCACGCGGAAGGCGTAAATGTCGGAAAGCTGAGAAAAACCAATCGATTTGCGCTGAAGCTTACGCCAGATCGAATAGGGATGCTTCTCGCGACCGAAGACGCGGGCGGCGATACCGGCGGCTTCCAGCCTGGCGGCGATTTCGCCGGAGACCACTGCGACCGCCTTGCCCTGCTCATTGCGCAGAGCCTCGAGGCGGCGGCCGATGGCGTCGCGCGCCACCGGGTTCAGATGCTCAAAGGCGAGCTCCTCGAGTTCCGAACAGATGCGGTGACAGCCGATGGACCGAGCCAGCGGCGCGTAGATGTCCAGGGTCTCGCGGGCGATGCGTTCGCGCTTGGCCGGGCTCTTGATGTACTGGAGCGTCCGCATGTTGTGCAGACGGTCGGCCAGCTTGACCATCAGCACCCGCACATCCTTGGAAATCGCCAGGATGAACTTGCGCAGGTTCTCGGCCTGCTTGGTGTGCTCGCTGTTCAGTTCCAGCTTGGTGAGCTTGGTGACCCCTTCCACCAGCTCGGTGATCTCGGGTCCGAACAGGCCGCGGATATCGTCGGGCGTGGCCGAGGTGTCCTCGATCACGTCGTGCAGCAGGGCTGTGACGATGGTGGCGGTGTCCAGCCGATAATCGGTCAGGATGCCCGCCACCTCGATCGGATGGGCGAAATAGGGATCGCCGGACGCCCGCTTCTGCGAGCCATGCATTCGCATGGCGTACACATAGGCGCGGTTCAGCATCGCCTCGTCGGCGGTGGGGTCGTAGGAGCGGACCTTCTCGATCAGCTCGTACTGGCGAAGCATCTTTGGTCGCGACCTGGCGACCGGCGCATCGAATTTTTCGGCGGGGGTTTCGGACGCCGCCGTGACAGTGAGAGGGTCTGCGCCTTCGGGGCTCAGTACCGCTCCTCCTGGCCGCCGTCACGGTCGCTTTGCAGCGCGCGAACCAGTTCCAGCTCGCTCATCTGCATGTGGGTCGGATCGGCCAGCAGGGCGAGGGTTTCGGCCTCTTCCTCGGCTTCCGAACGCTCATCGACCCGCTGCAGGGTGCCGATCAGGTTTTCACGAAGGTCGTCCGCGTCCACCACGTCGTCGGCGATCTCGCGCAGGGCGACGACCGGGTTCTTGTCGTTGTCCCGATCGACCATGAGCTGCGCGCCAGCCGAAATGCCACGGGCGCGATGAGCCGCCAGCAGAACCAGGCTGAAGCGGTTGGGAACCTTCTCGACGCAATCTTCGACGGTGACGCGGGCCATGTAATCCTCAGAAGGGCGGTAGAACCGTACAAAATAGAGAGTTCGGCGCGATTGTGCAACGCCGCAAGCCAGGAGGCCGCTCGTTCAGATGCCGCAGAGGCCAGCTTCCCGCAGCACGTCGTCGGTGGTTTCGAACAATGCGCTCGGGCGTTGGGCCCGCAGGATCTCGGCCGTGGCGTACCCCCAAGTCACCGCGCCGGTCGCCAGGCGCACCTTGCGGGCGGCTTCGATGTCGCGAACCTCGTCGCCGACGCTGAGGACGTCAGCCTCGGCGATGGAGGACTTACGGATGATCTCGCGGAACTTGGCCGCCTTGCCGAAGACCGACGCGCCGCAGCCGTAGTGGGTCACCAGGCCGGCCAGGTCCGGGCCGAGGACCTTGCGCACGGTCGCCTCGCTGTTGGAGCTGACGATTGCGAGCTTCACGCCCCTGCCCGCCAGCCGGCGCAGCATGTCGGCGACGCCGGGAAACAAGGTGATCGAACTGGCCGCCTCGGCCGCAAGCTTGCGCATGTGGGCGGCGATGAACGGCAGCTTCCATGGGCGCAGGCCCAGGCGGCGCATGATCTCGCGGCTCGGCTGGCTGCGGAGCTGCGCCATTTCGGCGACGTCGATCTGCCGGAAGCCGTAGCGGCGGGCCACGCCGTTCAGCGTGCCGGCGAACCAGGCGGCGCTGTCGGCCAAGGTCCCGTCGAAGTCGAAAATGATCAGGCGATAACCCAAGGTCCGGGCTCCCGCGTTTCAGAAGGGGCCGGCCCGTATACCCGCCTGCCGGTTGCGTCAACGCGGCTCACCAGCGCAGCGAACGCCGCGGCCTCAGACGGGACGCGCGTCCCGTCCCACGGGAGCCAGACCGGCCAGCTCCGCAGCGGTCTTGCCCAGGACCGGATGGCGCCAGTCGGGGGCGATCTCGGCCAGCGGCCCCATGACGAAGAGGCGTTCGTGGGCGCGGGGGTGAGGAAGGGTCAGGGCCGGGTCGTCGGAGACGATTCGACCATGAGCGATCAGGTCCAGATCGAGCGTCCGAGACGCATTTCGCGCGCCCCTCGTGCGCCCGAACTCGTCTTCCAGCATGAACAGTGTTTGGATGAGCGCTTCAGGAGGCTGGCGAGCCTCGACAAGGACGACTCCATTACGATACTCATCACTATTCGGGTCCGGCCAGGCGGCAGAGCGCCACCAGGAGGACCGACGCAGGATGGGCAATCCCGCCGCCGCGAAACGAGTAAGCGCTACCTCGAGAAGGGTTTCGGACGAGCCATAGTCGCCAGCCATATTGCTGCCCAAGGCGACAACAGCCGTAGCGTCCGGATTTTTTAAGCCCAGAGACATTTTCGCAGGAATATTCGCAACCATGACTTTCTACCCCACGGACAGGCTGGCGCTCTTCATAGACGGAGCGAACCTGTATTCCGCCGCCAAGGGGCTGGGCTTCGACATCGACTATCGCAAACTGCTGGAAGAGTTCCGCAAGCGCGGCGTTCTGGTGCGGGCCTACTACTACACGGCGCTGGTCGAGGATCAGGAATATTCGCCCATCCGGCCGCTGGTGGACTGGCTCGACTACAACGGCTTCCGCCTGGTGACAAAGCCCGCCCGCGAATACACCGACGCGCAGGGCCGCAAGCGCTGGCGCGGCGACATGGACGTCGAGATCGCCGTCGACATGATGGAGATGGCCGAGCACGCCGACCACCTGGTGCTGTTCTCCGGCGACGGGGACTTCCGGGTTCTGGTCGAGGCCGTGCAGCGCCGCGGATCGCGGGTGACCGTCGTCTCGACCGTGAAGTCGCAACCGCCCATGGCCTCGGACGACCTGCGCCGGCAGGCGGACAACTTCGTGGACCTGGCGGACCTGGCCGACATCATCGGACGGCCTTCGCGCCTCCCGCGGTTCATCCAGGAAAGCCGCGCCGCCCGCGACGAGCATGGCCACGACGTCGACGCCGATCTCTGATGTCCGTTGAGCTTTGGGGCGCCGAACCGCCCCGTGACTGCCCGCTTTGCCCGCGGCTGGTGGCCTATCGCCAGGCGAACGCGGCGCAGAATCCCGACTGGTGGAACGGCCCTGCCCCGTCGTTCGGCGATCCGGCCGCGCGGCTGCTGGTCGCCGGCCTGGCGCCTGGGCGCACCGGCGCGAATCGCACCGGGCGCCCGTTCACCGGCGACCACGCCGGGTGGATGCTCTACGACACCCTGACCAAGACCGGCTTCGCCAACGGCAAGTTCGATGCGCGCACGGACGATGGGCTGGAGCTCACGGACTGCATGGTCACGAATGCGGTGCGCTGCGCCCCGCCCGGCAACAAGCCGGAGACCAGCGAGGAGAACACCTGCCGCCCGTTCCTGACGAAGCGGTTGGAAGACCTGCCCAACCTGAAGGTCATCGTCACCCTGGGCGACGTTTCGCGCAGGAACGTACTGAAAGCCCTGGGCCTCAAGGCCTCCGCAGGCATCCCGGGCCACGGAACCGAGTTCCAGGCCGGCCCCTACGTAATCCTCAACAGCTATCATTGCTCGCGGCTCAACACGAACACCGGGCGGCTCACGGCCGAGATGTTCGAGCAGGTGTTCCGCAGGGCCCGGGAGCTGCTGGACGGCTAGCTCAGCCCTTGCTCCAGTAGAGATAGCGCCAGGCGCGCTGGAAGCCGCACCGCCGATAGAGGCTGCGGGCGCCTTCATTGGCCTCTTCGACCTGCAGGAAGACGTGCTCGATCCCGCGGCCCTGGGCGGCGTGCGCAAGGCCCGCCAGGACGCGGCCGGCCAGCCCCTCGCCTCGCCGCGCCTTGTCGGTGCGCATGCCGTGCACGCTGGCCCAGCCGTGGCCGAAGGCCGCCGCGCCGACGGCCAGCGTCCGGCCGCCCTGCGCGACGCCGCCATAGACCGCGTCAGGCGAGCGCGTGAGCGCTGCAACCCTGCTTGCGCCATCAGCGGGATCGAACCCCTCGCTGGTGAACACCTGCGCCCAGCCGGCGTCCGGCGCGGCCGCCACAGGGGCCGGTTCGCCGCGCGCGGCGGCGATCATGCCGGCGGCGTTTCCGATCTTCACCAGGGTCGGCTGCTCGGACCGATAGCCCCGCCGCGTCAGCTCTTCACGCACGCCCTGGAGACCTGGCGCGTCAGCGATACGGAAAGCCGGAGCAAGGCCGCGCTCGCCATAGGCGGCCTCGATGGCGTCCAGGATCTCGACGTCGGGTTCTAGATCATGGCTCAGGGGAACGGCGCTGCCAGCCCGGCGAATGGTCCCAGGGTCGAGGGCGACCAGCCAGCCGCCGATCTCCAGCGTCTCGCGCGGCGCCACCGCCGCGACGGTGGCCCGCTCGATCGTCTCGACGTCAGCCCTTGTCACGCAGCAGCCGTGCCTTGTCGCGCTGCCAGTCGCGCTCGGCGGTGGTCTCGCGCTTGTCGTGCAGCTTCTTGCCCTTGGCGACCGAAATCTCGAGCTTGGCCAGGCCCTTGTCGTTCCAATAGAGCTTGGTCGGGATGATGGTCCGGCCTTCTCGTTGAACGGCCCCGATCAGGCGATCGAGCTGCTTGCGGTGCAGGAGCAATTTCCGGTGCCGCCGCGGCTCATGGTTGAAGCGATTGGCCTGGGCGAAGGGCGGGATGTCGGCGTTGATCAACACCACCTCGTCGCCTTCGACCGAGACGTAGGATTCGGCGATGTTGGCGCGACCGGTGCGCAGCGACTTGACCTCCGATCCGGTCAGGATCAGGCCCGCCTCGAAAGGCTCTTCGAGGAAGTAGTCGTACCGGGCGCGCCGGTTCTCTGCGATCACCTTGCCAGCCATCAGACGACGCCAGCTTCCCTCATCCCCGCCAGCACCTCGGCGCGGCTGGCCTCGGAGGCCGGGACGATCGGCAGACGCACGTCCTCCAGGCACAGACCCAGATGCGCCAGCGCGTACTTGGTCGGCGACGGCGAGGCGTCGGTGAACAGCGACTTGTGCAGGCGGAACAGGCGGTCCTGCCAGTAGAGGGCGGTCTTCCAGTCGTCGCCCAGGGCGGCGTTGTAGAAGGTGGCGCAGAGATCGGGGGCCACGTTGGACGTGACCGAAATGCAGCCATGGCCGCCGTGCGCCAGGTAGCCAAGGGCGGTGAGATCGTCGCCCGACAGCATCACCCAATCCTCGCCGCACAGCAGGCGCTGTACGGTGGCGCGGGTCATGTCGCCGGTGGCGTCCTTGATGCCGACAATGTTCGGCAGCTTGGAGAGGCGCGCCAGGGTTTCGTTGCTGATGTCCACCGCGGTCCGGCTGGGAACGTTGTAGACCAGCACCGGCAGCTGCACGGCGTCGTTGATCGCCGCGTAGTGCGCGTAGAGGCCCTCCTGGCTGGGGCGATTGTAGTAGGGGGTGACCACCAGGGCCGCATCGGCGCCGATCGCCTTGGCATGCGCCACGAGCTCGATCGCCTCCTCGGTGGAGTTGGAGCCGGCGCCGGCGACGACTGGCACCCGGCCGGCCGACGTCTTCACGGCCAGTTCGACCACACGGCGATGCTCCTCATGGGAGAGGGTCGCGGTCTCGCCGGTGGTGCCGACCGGAACGATGCCGTGGACGCCGCCGGCGATCTGGCGCTCGACGAGCTCCACGAACGCTTTCTCATCGACCGCACCGTCGCGGAAGGGAGTCACCAGCGCAGGCATGACGCCCTTGAACAAAACTTCTGACATGGTCTGCAAAAAGCCGTGAAGAGAAGGCCAGTTATTGCGGCCTCAAGATTTGGCCGGACAATATGGCGGCGTGGCCCTGCGCCGCAACATGTCTAGTTCCCTTTTCCGTCACTGGAGTTCCCCACCTTGGCTCGCAAGGCCCGCAAAGCGTTTCTGAGCACCGCCTCCATCCTGCTGTTGGCGACGGTGGCCAACGCCCAGCAGGCTTCGCCCCAGAACGCGCCGGCGCCCGGTCCCTACGCGCCCTTTTCCGAAGGGCCGCGGCCGATCGAGCTGAACCAGCCCCCCGCCAACGCCGGCTACACGCGGCTCTCGATGACGGACGCCGCCACGCTTCGCTCGGCGATCGCCGCGGCCAAGCGCCGCGACGGGACCACCGCACGCGCTGCGATCGCCGCGATCAACGACCCGGCCGCCAAGAAGCTCGCCACCTGGGCCCTGATCGATTCCGCCGCAGACACCATGTCGTTCTACGAGCTCGACCAGGCCCGCCGTGACCTGAACGGCTGGCCGCGACCGGCCCGCCGCCAACTCGCCGCCGAAAAGCTCATCGAAACCTCGGGCAAGTCGCCCAAGGAAATCATCGCCTGGTTCGACGGCGCCGAGCCCGAGACCGCGGAAGGCGCCATGGCGCTGGCCAGCGCCTATCAGAGCACCGGCCGCCAGAAGGAGGCCGCAGAGCTGATCCGCCGCTTCTGGCGCGACCGGCTGTTCGAGCAGCCGCAGCAGCAAGCCATGCTGGCGCGTTTCGGCGTTCTTCTGACGCCTGAGGACCATGTCCGCCGAGCCGACATCCTGCTCTATGGTCCGCAGGGACCGGCGGCGCGCGATATCCTGCCGCTGCTGCCGCCCGACCAGATGCAGGCGGCGCTGGTGCGCATGGCCTATCGTTCCGGCTCCACGACGGCCAATGACATGGCCGCCGCCCTGCCCGGCCAGCTCACCAACAGTCCCGGCGTCGCGTTCGAACGGGCGAGCTACTATCGGCAACGCAACCTCGAGACCCTGGCGATCGCCAATCTCCGCTATTTCCCCACCGACCTCGCCCATGGCGACATGGAGAGCCGTATCTGGGCCGAGCGGTACCGCCTGATCCTCTACGCCCTGCGCAATGGGGATTCGGCCAGCGCCTATGCGGCTGCGGCCAACAGCGGGCTGACCTCGGGCGCGCCCGCGGCCGACGCAGAGTTCTATGCCGGCTGGATCGCCCTCACCCGCCTGAAGAATCCGGCCCAGGCCCATATCCACTTCACCAACCTCGAGAAGATCGGGAAGTCACCGATCACCCGCGGCCGCGCCTTCTACTGGCTGGGCCGCACGGCCGAGGCCCGGGGCGACGAGTCCGCGGCTCGCGGCTATTACGCTGCCGGCGCGAAATTCTACACGACCTTCTATGGGCAGCTGGCGGCCGAGAAGCTCGGCCAGCGCCTGGTGCTGGGAACCGACCCACAGATCACCCAGGCCGATCGCGCCCGATTCGAGAAGCGCGATACGGTCGCCGCCGCCCGCATGCTGAGCGAACTGGGCGAGCGGGACCTGCTCAAGACCTTCATCCTGGCGCTCGATGACATCCTGCCGACCCTGGAAGAGCAGGCGCTGCTGGTCGACTTCGCCCGGGCGACCGCCGATCAGGACACCTCCATGCGCGTGGTGCGGACCGCCGCGCAGCGCGGCTTCGTGCTGGTGGAGCGCGGCTATCCGGTGCGTAACCCGCCCTCCGTGCCCGGCGCTCCTGAGCTAGCGCTGACTCTCGGGATCACGCGCCAGGAAAGCGGCTTCGACCCGATGGTGCGGTCGGGCGCCGACGCGCGGGGCATGATGCAACTGCTGCCGGCCACCGCGGCGTCCACCGCCCGCCAGCTCGGCATGGGTTTCGACGCCTCGATGCTCTATCAGGCCGACTACAACATGCAGCTTGGCCAGGCGTTCCTGGGACGGCAGGTCAGCAACTTCTCGGGCTCGTATCCCATGGCGATCGCCGCCTACAACGCTGGCCCGGGCCGGCCGCCGCAATGGGTCGCGTTCTGCGGCGATCCCCGCGGGGCGACGACCGATCCGATCGACTTCATCGAATGCATCCCGTTCTCCGAGACCCGCAACTACGTGATGCGCGTCATGGAAGGGATGCAGGTCTATCGCGCCCGGCTGAACGGCGGTTCGGCGCCGATCACGCTCAGCGCCGACCTGAAGCGCGGCGCCTACGGCGCCTATGCCGGCCCCGCCGAAACCGGTCCGCCCCTGCCGGTGGCGGGCAGCAACGCTCCGATCCCGAACCCGTAGGGCCCCCGCGCGGCGTCCCGCAACCGACGGGTGCTGCGCGAGCGCTTTCACACTTTGAATCCAGGGGTTAGGGTTTCCATCTAGGATCTCTGGGGAAACCAGCGTGCCGGCCAATGGCAGCCCTGCCGCCTCCCGTTCTCCCCCTGCCTCCCGCGCCCTCGACTTCCTCGAAGGCGGCGGAGAGATGGGGGCGCTGACCCGCGGGCATGACTGGAGCCGCTCCCCCCTAGGTCCGCCGCAATCCTGGCCACAGTCGCTGAAGACGGCGGTCCGCCTGCTGCTGACCACGCGCCATCCGATGTTCCTCTGGTGGGGTCCGGACCTCATCCAATTCTACAACGACGCCTACGCCGTCTCACTCGGGCCGGAGCGGCATCCCAGCGCGCTCGGCCAGGGAGCGCTGGATTGCTGGACAGAGGTCTGGCCAGTGATCGGGCCGCAGATCGAACAGGTGATGTCCGGCGGGCCGGCGACCTGGCACGAGAACCAACTTGTTCCGATCACCCGCAACGGCGCCCTTGAAGAGGCCTACTGGACGTACAGCCTCAGCCCCGTCCACGACGAAGGTGCGCCCCATGCGGTGGGCGGCGTCCTGGCCGTCTGCACCGAGACGACCCAGACGGTGCAGGCCCAGGAGCGGCGCGCCAAGGAGGCCGAGCACTGGTGGTGGATTTTCGAACAGGCGCCGAGCTTCATCGCCATCATGCGCGGCCCCGAGCACGTCCATGAGTTCGTGAACGCGGCGCATCGGCGCCTGTTCAACAGCCAGGATTGGATCGGACGACCAATCCGCGAGGCCTTTCCCGACGTCGCGGACCAGGGGTTCTTCGAGCTCCTCGACCAAGTCTACGAGACCGGCGAACAGCTCGTCTTCGCCGCTACGCCGGTCCGGTATCGCCGTGATCCGGACGCGTTCGAAGAGACACGGTATTTCGACTTCGTCTATGCGCCGATCATGGAGGACGGCCGGGCGACGGGCGTGTTCTGCGAAGGTTTCGAGGTGACCGAAACCATCCGCGCCACCCGCTTCCTGCGCGCCAGCGAAGAGCAACTTCGCTTGGCCAGTGAGGCCGCCGAGGTCGGACTATGGGATTTGGACGTCGTGAGCGAAACGCTGTTCTGGTCGCCGCGCATCAGAACAATGTTCGGTCTTTCCCAGGACGCGCGGGTCACGATGCGCGACTTCGCGGCCTGTCTTCATCCCAATGACCACGACCGTGTCATGGCGGCCTTCACCGCCGCACTCGATCCCGAGGCCTGCGCCCTCTACGACGTGGAATTCCGAACGATCGGCCGGGAGGATCGAGCGGTCCGATGGGTCTCCATGAAGGGACGCGGCATCTTCAATGCCGAGGGCGCGTGCGTCCGCGTCGTCGGGGCCGCGCTCGACATCACCGGCCGCAAGACCGCCGAAGCCCATCTGCGCCTGATGGTCAACGAACTGAACCACCGGGTGAAGAACTCGCTGGCGATCGTCCAGGCCATCGCCGCCCAGACCCTCAGGCGCGATGACGTGCCCGAGGCGGTCCGCAACGCCTTCACCGACCGGCTGCTGGCGCTGTCGAAGGCCCATGACGTCCTGACCGACGAACGCTGGGCCGGGGCCAACCTACATGACCTGGCCAGGCAGGCGGCCGAGCCCTATGGCGCCGACGGGGTCGATCCAGGCGGACGCTTCGTGATCCAGGGCCCATCGGTCAACCTGAGCCCCAAAAGCGCGATCGCCATAGCCCTGGCGTTCCACGAACTGGCGACCAACGCGGCCAAGTACGGCGCGCTATCGGTTCCCGGCGGCCAGGTGCGGATCGAATGGTCGACCGACGCCGACGCCGGAGGCGTGCGGCTGCACCTCACCTGGCGGGAGATCGGCGGGCCGCCGGTCAGCGCGCCCGCCACCACCGGATTCGGCGCGCGCCTGCTCAAGAAAGGGTTGGCGGCCGAACTGCAGGGCGAGGTCAAGATCGCCTTCCCTCCAGCCGGAGTGATCTGCACCATCGAGGCGCTGGTGTCCGATCGCCCCAACGCGGCTGGAAACCTCGCCTAGGCGCCCAGGCTCACCCAAACGTCGCGGGATCGGGGCCGATGCGGCCCTCGGGATCGTCCAGGCCGGCGATCGCGGCCATGTCCTCGGCATCCAGCGCGAAGTCGAAAACGTCGAAGTTCTGACGGATGCGGTCGGGATTGGCCGACTTCGGAATCACCATGAAGCCGCTGTCCAGGTGCCAGCGGATGACCGCCTGGGCCGGGCTCTTGCCGTGCTTGGCCGCGATCTTGGCGATCACCGGGTCCTGCAGCAGCGTCCCCTGGCCCAGCGGGCTCCAGCATTCGGTGACGACACCCAGTTCGGCATGGGCGGCCCGCAGGTCGGTTTGCTGGAAACGCGGATGCAGCTCGATCTGGTTGACCGCCGGCGCCACGCCGGTTTCGTCCACGATCCGCTGCAGGTGCTCGGCCTTGAAGTTGGAGACGCCGATGGAACGGGCGCGCCCCTCCTCCTTCAGCCGCACCATCGCCTTCCAGCTTTCGACGAAGAGGTTCTGGGTCGGGCACGGCCAGTGGATCAGGTAGAGTTCGACGCTCTCCCGGCCGAGCCGCTGCAGCGACTTCTCGAAGGCGCGCAACGCGCGGTCATAGCCCTGGCTCTCGTTCCAGAGCTTGGTGGTGACGGCGACCTCGCCGCCGGCCGCGGCCCGGGCCAGCCCCGCGCCCACGCCGGCCTCGTTCTTGTAGACCGCGGCAGTGTCGACATGGCGATAGCCGGCCTCGACCGCCGCCTGAACGATTCCCGCCGCCTCGTCGTCAGGCACTTGCCAGACGCCGAGCCCGAGTTGCGGCAGGCTGGCGCCGTCGTTGAAGGCGATCAGCGGCTGGGTCATCGCAAACGTCCTCTGTGCTGCAGTGTCTGGCGGAACATCTGCCTCAGGCGTCGGCGACGCAAGGCGCCGAAGTCGGCGGTCGCCCAGATGGAATTTCGACAGGGTTGCAAACATGTCGCATCGGCGTCGGCGAACGCCCTAATCGCGCCGCCAAACCCGTGCTCGACACAAACCCGCGCGGCTCAAGGCGTTCGCCTGCCTGCCGCCCCGCTTACGCGGTCCAGGCGGCTCAGAAGATGTATTGAAGATGTAAATTCGGCGACGCAGACGCTCGAAAATCTTTCACAGAACTGTGCCGGTAACGCCCTAAACGCCGCCCCCAACGACAGACAGGTGTCGAGGGGAATTCTAAATGCGACATTCAATTGGCCGAGCCCGTCTCAGCGCGCTCATGGGCGGCGCGGCGCTGATCGCGCTCGCCACGCCGGCCTTTGCTCAGACCGCCGCGGTCACCGCAGCGGGCGCCGCCGCCGACCAGGGCGGCTGGCTGGACGAAGTGGTCGTCACCGCGACCAAGCGCGAAACCAACCTGCAGAGCACGCCGATCGCGATCTCGGTCGTCAACGCCCAGGTCATGGAAGACCGTCACGTGCAGAGCATGCTGGACCTCGGCGACGGCGCCGTGCCCGGCCTGCGCGTGGCCACCTTCGAAGCCCGCCAATCGGCGCTGACCGTAGGTATCCGCGGCATCGTTCCGCTGGACGCCAACCAGCCCGCCCGCGAACAGGGCGTCGGCGTCTACGTCGACGGCGTCTATCTGGGCCGCCAGCACGGCCTGAACGCGGCGCTGCTGGACGTCGACCGGATCGAAGTCCTGAAGGGGCCGCAAGGCACCCTGTTCGGCCGGAACACCGAAGGCGGCGCGGTCAGCTTCGTGACCAAGCGCCCGACCGGTGAAGGCGGCCTGCGCGCCAGCGCCGGCATCGGCAACTACGGCGCCTATAACGCCGACGCCCACCTGGATCTGCCGGCCTTCGGCGACTTCGCGGTGAAGCTGGACGGCGTGCTGCAGTATCGCGGCGCCACCGTCGACAACCCGCTGCCGGGCCAGACCGGCTGGAACTACTACGACCGTCGCGGCGCCAAGGCCACGGTGAGCTGGAAGCCGACCGACACCTTCACGGCCCTCTACACCTATGACGTCGGCAAGGACTCCAACAGCCCGTTCTACAGCCAGCTGGTGAACTACAATCCGCTGGGCCGCACCGTCGTCGCGCCGGGCGCGACCATCTGCTCGACCTGTATCGCGCCGCTCCCGCCGCTGGTCCAGGTCAGCAGCGACCGCATGGACAACGCCGACATCGGCGTGCCGCAGCAGCCCAGCGTCGACAAGACCTTCGGTCACAGCCTGCACCTGAACTGGCAGGCCTCGCCGAATATCGAACTGCGCTCCATCACCGCGTACCGCGAAGTGGAGGTCGAGCAGTGGGACAACAGCGGCGGCGCGCACCGGATCCCGGCCTTCGCCCCGAACGCCAACTTCAGCCGCTACAGCCTGGCCGGCCTCTGGCAGCACCAGTTCAGCCAGGAGTTCCAGGCGGTCGGCTCGCTGGCCAACCTCGACTACGTCGCGGGGCTCTACTACTTCGACGAAAAGGTCAGTGACGACGCCGCGACGCCGTCCACCAACCGTTGGAACGCGACCGGTGACGGCTACACCATCAACGACCCGACCCCGACGATCCGCGGGCGCCGTTCCACCGACCGCGCCAGCAAGGCCTATTCCACCAGCTACGCCGTCTACGGCCAGGCGACCTACACCCCGCCGAGCCTGGACAAGCTGCACCTGACGGTCGGCGGCCGCTACACCCACGACGACAAGAGCGGCCTGCTCTACATCGTCAACAACGCGCCGACGAACTTCACCTTCGAAGAGAAGAACGACCGCTTCGACCCGTTGGTGACGGTGGCCTACGA
>JAEXKM010000267.1 GCA_023445705.1 Pseudomonadota bacterium | reverse complement strand
TGCGTACTGTTGGACTGCTCGGCGGCATGAGCGCCGAGAGCACCACCCTCTACTATCAAGCGATGAACCGCCTGGTGCGCGAGCGCCTGGGCGGCCTCCATTCCATCCAGCTTCTGATGTGGTCGGTGGATTTCGCCCCGATCGCCCAGATGCAGGCGGACGGCGCCTGGGACGCGGCCGGCGCCGTGCTCGCCGACGCCGCCAGGCGGCTCGAAGGCGCTGGCGCCGAGGCGATCATGATCGGCGCGAACACCATGCACTTGGTGGCCGATCAGGTTCAGGCCGCTGTCGGCGTGCCCTTGATCCACATCGCTGACGCCACGGCCTCGGAGGTGAAGGCCGCCGGCTGCGCCCGGCCGCTGCTGCTCGCCACCCGCTTCACTATGGAAAAACCCTTCTATCGGGACCGGCTCGCCACTCGAGGCGTCGAGGCGCTGATCCCGGGCGACGCCGACCGCGAGCGCCTGCACGCCATCATCTATGATGAGCTCTGCCAGGGCGTGATCAGTCCGGCGTCCAAGGCCGAAGTCCTAGGCATGATCCAAAGAGCGGACGGGGCTGACAGCGTGGTCTTCGGGTGCACAGAGATCGGCCTGCTCCTGTCGCCTGACGATCTGGACCTCCCGGTGGTCGACACGGCGCTCGCCCACGCCAGGGCCGGGGTGGCGTTCGCCCTCCAAGACTGACCGGGGTCAGATCAACCGTTCGTCGTCGCCCAGATGAAACGGCGGCTCGTCGTCCAGGTCATCGTCGTCGCGTCGCAGAAGGCTGGCCTGGTTGCTCTTCGGGGCGACCGGTCGGCGCAGCACCGCCTCGGCGCGATTGATCCACTGGCTCGCCTCCTGGGCGGCGTCGGCCGGCGAGGTGGCCTTGCGGCGGTCCTCGTCGCCGGCCAGCCATAGGTCGAGGTCGAACTCCGGATAGTGGGGATCGTCGAAGATCAGCCGCAGCGTCACCCGGGCGGCGTGCTCCACCGGCTGGTCCAACCCGCGCCGGGGTTCGCCGCGGTAGGCCTTGGCCAGCACCTGGCCATCGACGATCAGCTCAGCGCCGGCCAGTTCGTCCAAGCGATAGACCAGCAGCCATCGCCCGGCGTCCCAGGCGACCGCCACCAGGCCTGTGGTGAAATTGAACCCCGCGCCTCGGCCACGGCCCGGCGCGACGATCATCGCTTCGGGCGCGTCCTTGAGCACG
Organism: Pseudomonadota bacterium; assembly: GCA_023445705.1. Classification (GTDB taxonomy): domain Bacteria; phylum Pseudomonadota; class Alphaproteobacteria; order Caulobacterales; family Caulobacteraceae; genus Phenylobacterium. The sequence goes on along the minus strand of JAEXKM010000267.1, from coordinate 1,936 downwards.
CGCTTCAGCTCGCGGCGGATGCGCCGTTCTTCATCCATCAGCCAGATCGCAGCGCTGCCGAGCACGGTGACCGCCAGCCCGGCGAGCACCAGCAGCACGATCATTTGCGGCCAGTCGTTCATCTGCTCAAGCTACCGCTGTTCGTCAGGGCGGAGAAGCTGAACAGCGTTGAACTGTCATCTGAGTGGTGTCTTGTTTGCAGAACCACTCACGCGGGCGACAGGAGGAACACATGGGTTTGCTCGACGGTATCCTTGGCGGCGGCGCGGAAGGCGGCTCGCCGATCGGGGCCATCACCGACCTCTTGGGCGCGCAGGAAGGCGGTCTCGGCGGTCTCGTCGGCGCCTTGGAGAAGAGCGGCCTCGGCGGATTGGCAAGTTCCTGGATCGGAAAGGGCGAAAACCTGCCGATCTCGGCCGAGCAAATCCAGACTGTGCTGTCGTCCGGCATGCTCGCCGACTTCGCCGCGAAACTCGGCGTTGATCCGGAAGTCGCTGCTGGAACCCTGGCGAAGGTGCTCCCGCAAGTCATCGATCACCTGACGCCCGACGGGCAGCTTCCGACCGGCGGGACCGGCGGTGGTCTCGGCGGCATTGTCGACATCCTTGGCAAGCTCGGACGCTAGATTTCGCTCTAGAGCTCGTTCGACCACCAGCGCTTCATGCGCCTGAGCATACGCCAGCTCAGATAGATCACGCCGATCGCGCCTAGCAGCAGCGTAAGCGCGACGGTGATGGCGATCTGCGGCTGGCTCAGCACCAGCCATAGGCCGCCAGCCGTGGCCACGTCCTCGAAGCCGCTCACGGCGATGTTGCTGACGGGTTCGGGACTGGTGTTGACGGCGGCTCGCGCGCTTGCCTTGGCCCCATGGCTGAGCAGCGCTGCGCCGCCGCCCAGCAGGAAGACGATCACCTGCCAAGCCGGGTCTGAAGCGTCGACCACGGCCAGGGCCAGCAGCGCCCCGCCCAACGGCCGGACCAGGGTATGGGCGCTGTCCCACAGGCTGTCGAACCACATGACCTTGTCGGCGACGAGCTCGGCCAGCGCGCCGACAGCGGCGATGCCGATCACCCAGGGATTAGCCAGGGCATCCAGCGCATGCACCTGTTGCGGCAGGTCCAGCAGGCCAAAACGCATGGCCAGTCCGGCCGCGGCGACACAGGCATAGAGCCGCCAGCCCGCCAGGAAACTCAGGCTCGCCGCAACCCCAACCAGTTCGACCGCGCCCATAGGCCGATCTCCTGACAGCTCCCAGGATTTAAGCTAACGCGGTTCAGTCAAAAGAAGAAGCGCTAGAGGTCCAGGTCGATCAGCAGCGGCACATGGTCCGATGGCTTGTCCCAGCCGCGGACGTGCTTGTGGATTTCGCACGACTGCAAGAGGTCGGCGGCCTGGGGCGAGAGCAGGGCGTGGTCGATGCGGATGCCGTTGTTCCGCTGCCACGCACCAGCCTGATAGTCCCAGAACGTATAGGCTTCCGGCGCGCCGTCGGCTTCCAGATAGGCCTCGGTCAGTCCCAGCCACTTCAGGGCGCGGAACGCCTCGCGGCTCTGCGGCTGGAAAAGCGCGTCGCCCAGCCAGTTCTCCGGATGGGCCGCGTCGCGGGGTTCGGGAATCACGTTGTAGTCCCCAACCAGCGCCAGCGGCTCCTCGTAGCTGAGCAGTTCGCGGGCGTGGGCGTTCAAACGCTCCATCCAGCGGAGCTTGTAGTCGAACTTCTCGGTGGCGATCGGATTGCCGTTGGGCAGGTAGATGGACGCGACTCGCACCGGCCGCGGCCCGCTCACTACCGCTTCGAGATATCGGGCGTGTTCATCGCCGTCATCGCCAGGCAGCCCCTTACGCACATCCTCCAGCGGCGCCTTCGACAGGATGGCGACGCCATTGTAGCTCTTCTGGCCGTGGACGGCGGCGTTGTAGCCCAGGCGTTCGAAGG
>JAEXKM010000147.1 GCA_023445705.1 Pseudomonadota bacterium | reverse complement strand
GTTCAAGACGAGGCAGTCCTCGCCCATGCCGCCCGGCTGGACGTCGTTCAAGATCAGGTCGGCGTAGACGTGCCGGCGGTCTCCAGGAATCTGCGGCGCGATATTGCCGTAGTCCAGCGCGTCGCGGACTCCTGTCCAGGGGGCGACGGGCTGCGGCGGCCGGAAACGGTTCGAGCCGGAACTGTCGGCCCCGTAGCGCAGGCCCTTGAAGCTGCTGATCTTGCCGGAACGAAGGCCCCGAACCTTGCCCTCCGCGGTCTCGACGATAGGGAAGAGTTTGGCTTCGGCGCTGCGGGCGTCGGACATGGCGGTCTCCTCAGTCAGCGGTGCAGGGTGCGGCCCATCTGCTGGGTCTCGTAACGGCCCATGAAGCGCCGCTCGGCGCTGTGCGGATCGTGGGCGAGGTAGGAAGGTGCGTCGAACAGCATCACCGGACGATCGACGAGATCGTAGGGCGACCACGCCGGAATGGCGGCGTTGTTCGGGTCGCCGGTTCGCGCGAAGCTGATCCAGGTCTCCGACATGGCCTGAGCGAGCGCCCTGGTTTCCTCGGTCTCAGGCCCGGTAAGGTGAGGAGCCTTGGCGACGTTGTCGAACATGAACGGCAGGTCGAGGGTGTGTTGGCTGATCCGGCGGCCGCCCTCCGCGGGCGAGCGCCAGGTGAGCTGGTAAGCATAGGTCGGCGCCGCGCCGGCCGCGACGCGCTGCTCGGCCATAATCGTTTGGTCGCGGACGTAGCCGCGGGCCGAGGTGATGGTGAAGTAGAGCTCGGTAGGCGAGGCCTCGGGGCTCTCGACCTGGAAGATGGCGATCGCCTCGTCGACATCCTCGGCTGGCAGATAGCGCGCCAGGCGGCGTTGCAGTTCGGCCGTGTCCAGGTCGAACACGCCCTCTTCGTATCCTAGCTGGTTGGAGAGCTCGGTGCGCGTCGTCCCAACCATCATCGGCAGGTCGAGCGAGACCTTCGGCGCCTCCGGGACGAACGGATGGGACTGGAACGTCAGCCCGTCCAGCACCGGCGAGAACCGCGAGCGGCTTTCGCGCATCACCTTGAACTGGGCGGCGCTCAGCGTCTCGGTGGGAACCGCCAGGAGCTTGTCCGCTTGGCCTGGAGCGATGTCGAGGATCGCCAGCAGCATGTCGGTCAGCCGAGCGGCATGTTCCGGTGACTGGACGCGCAGGTGCGAGCCACTCTGCACGATGCCGCGCCGGAAGAGGCCCTGGGCGCCTTGGCCGGCGTAGCAGAGACTCACCTTTCGGCCGCCGCCCGACTGGCCAAAGATTGTCACGTTGTCCGCATCGCCGCCGAAAGCGCCGACATTCTCACGGACCCAACGCATGGCGGCGATCAGGTCGAGGTAACCCGCATTGCCGGACGTCCCGTAGTCGGAGCCAAGCCGCTCGCCGAGAAAACAGTGACCGAAGACGTTGAGGCGGTGGTTGATGGAGACGATCACCACGTCGCCGCGTAGGGCCAGCCGCGTCCCATCGTAGACCTTTTGCGACGCCGAGCCGGCCTCGAAGCCGCCGCCGTGGAACCAGAGCATCACCGGCCGGCGCGCATCATCCGTCCCCGGCGTCCAGACGTTCACCCGCAGGCAATCCTCGCTCATCGGCCCCTTGTCCGCGAGCAACCCGCGCATCTGCGGCGACTGGTGGCCGTACTCGAAGGCGTCCTGCACGCCGGTCCACGGAATCACTGGCTCTGGTGGGCGGAAGCGATTGGCTCCGCCGGTGTCGGCGCCGTAGCGCATGCCCTTGAAGACGCTGGCGCCGCCCGTCCGATAGCCGCGCACCCTGCCGTTCGCGGTCTCGACGATCACGGTCTCGGCGTCGGATGCTGCGGTCCTCATGGGATCACCTCGTTCTAACGGGCAATGAGTTCGATCAGGGCGCCGGCGTCGGGCAGGGCGTCCAATTGTGCGGTGGCGGCCACGACCGCGTGGGCACGCTCACGCCCGAGCGCCGGGCCCATCAGAACCATGGCCTTGGCCTCCACCTCGGCCCGGCTCATCGGGTGGGTCGGATAGCCGAGCACGTGAGGGACGAAGGCGGTTTCCCGGCGGCCGTCCGCCAATGTGACGGTTACCCGCGCCGACTCCGGCCGCGGCGCCGGGGGCGGAATTTCCTGAGCAGGGTCGTGACGAATCTCCACCCGCAACATCAACGCCTGGACGGCCTCGTCGCGCGCCATCCGCTGCAGGCTTTGCGCCGATACGAACTCCAGCTCGCCATCCAGCAGGATGATCGCCGTCAGGTAGCGCAGATTGAGCGCCGGCATCGCCGCGTCCCGGAAGGCCTCCCAGCGTCCCGGCATTTCAATGAGCACGGATTCCACCGGCGCCGCGCCGAGCGCCGGCAGCATTCCCAGTAAGGCCTCCACGGCGGGCTGGGCGGGTCCGCCGACCGGATATCGCTTGAAGGCGGTGAGCGGCAGTTCGGAGCGGTCGCCGAGCTGCGAGACGAGATAGTCGCGGTCTCCGTCGCCAGCGGAGAACAGGGCGCCGCGCATCCAGCCGGCGGGGTGGTCCAGCGCGCCGCGCACGCCTCGGAAACCGGCTTCGACCATGAGCGCGGCGCGGAGCCCGGCCGCGGCGCCCAGCCCGGCGAATACGAAGGCCTTTTCGATGTGCTCGACGTCTAGCAGCCATTGCCACGAGCCGGCCGCCTGCTGGGCGCAGTAGGTCCAGACGTCGCTGATCCGATCTTCGGGAAGGCGCAGCAGCGCCGCTGCAGTCGCCGCGGCGCCGAAGATCGGGCCAATCCCATGGTTTGCAACGCCGGCGCGGCGCAGGTTGCTCACCCCAAGCGCCTTGGGCATGCGGCCGGCCAGTTCATAGCCGACCGTGACGGCGCGCAGAAGGTCCGCCCCACTGGCCCCGCGTCTTTCGGTCAGGGCCAGGGCGACGCTGACGATAGCGGGCCCCGGCTGGACAAAGGCCGAGGGGATGAAGTCATTGATCTCCGCCGCGTGGGCGGTCATCGCGCTGGCGAAAGCCGCGTCCACCAGGCCAGCCCGGTCCCGCGTTCCCAGGATGGTCACCGCGCCTTGGCCGCCGCCGCTAATCGACAGGGAATAGTTCCTGGCCAGAGCGGCCGGTTCCAGGTCGCGGCAGGCGACGACGGACGCCAGGGTGTCGAGGATATGCAGTCGCGCCAAATCGCGGTGCGGCTCGGAAACTTCGCGCCCGAGCGCGCTGGCGACAAAGTTCGCAAGCTGGGGCTCGACAAGTAATGCGGCGCCGGCTTCGGTCATGGCCGATCCATCGCCTCGGCCATGCGGGCGGTTGTCTCAAGGAGGCTTTCGGCGATGGCGTCGCGCCGCTTGGCGGTCACGCGCTCGGCTGGCGCAGACACCGAAAGCGCCGCTTCGATGGGTGCGCCTCCGATTACGACCGCAGCGCCGATGCTCGTGACGCCAGGGCTGTAACCGGAGAGCGCGTATCCCCGCCGTCTGGCCTCATCAAGTTCGGCAAGGACGGCCGGAATGTTCAGGGGGCGTTGGGTCACCGCTCGCGCGACGCGTTCAGCTCTGTCCGGACGCGCAGCGAGGATCGCCTTGCCGCTGGCGGTGAGCACGGCTGGGACGCGGCTTCCGACGCGCGTGAGAAACCGCACTGGCCGCGGTGCGATGAGCTTTTCCAGATAGACCACATCGTCGCCCGACAGGACGGTGAGACTCACGGTCTCGCCTGTCGTGCGGTGAAGTCCCTGTAGGAAGCCGGCCGCGGCCCGCCGGATCGGATGCTCGGCCGCAACCGCGGCGCCCAGCTCCCAGGCCTTCAGGGTGGCGCGATAACGGGAGGACCCGTCCTGCTCGGCGTAGCCTAGGGCGTTCAGGGTCCCGAGAATGCGATGAGCGGTGCTCTTCTGCAGGCCGGTCTCCGCGGCCAGGTCCGACAGCCGCACGCCATCGCCCGCCCTGACGAGGGTCTCGAGAAGCTGAAAACTGCGTGCGACCGCGCGATCCATATGGGCGGTGTTTCCCCCTGACGCCTTGCTTCTATCCTCGCATAGGGTTTCGGCGGATTCCAATGCTCAGAATATAATTCCGTCAGACGGAACATCGACGAGGGACGTTGTATCGGCTCGCTGCTCGCGCGGGGAGCCTCCCAAGAGCGTTCGGTCGGGGGGCGTTGCGGCGTTTTACGGAGCGGCAAACGGCTCGATGGCTTGACGAAGCGGACTTGCATCGCGCCCGGCTCCGACTTTCAGCCCACCAAAACATGCCATTTTCGACCGGTCTCGGTTGTCCGCCGCCCTGTTGACCTAGACCTCTGGCGGCCTCGGAAAAAACGCGCCGGCCTGGTCTTGAACGCGCATGACCGCGTTCTAAATCCTCGCCTACTGGACGCCTCATTGGGTCCAGGTCAGGGAGCCCAGGCGTCCTGGCGCTCCCGGTTCAACTTGCTCTCGTTTTTGAGGAGATGGACATGCGAGCTGCTTACGATTTCTCTCCCCTTTATCGGTCGCTGATCGGCGCCGACCATGTGGCCGCCCAGGTCGAAAGTGCGCTCGAAGGGATCGGCGCGCGTGATTACCCGCCCTACGACATCGAAAAGACCTCGGACGACGGCTACCGGATCAGCCTGGCGGTCGCCGGCTTCCGCCCAAACGAACTCGAAATCACGGCTCAGCCCAACCTGCTGGTGGTGCGCGGCCGCAGGGCGGAACCGGCGACCGACGTCGCCTATCTGCATCAGGGGCTGGCGCTGCGTCCCTTCGAACACCGTTTCGAACTGGCCGACCACGTGGTCGTCACCGATGCGCATTATGCTGACGGGCTGCTCCGGATCGACCTTGTCCGCGAGCTTCCCGAGGCGTTGAAGCCGCGGCGTATCGAGATCAGCACCCCGGGCGCCATGCCGCTTCGCTCACTGGTGGATCGGAGACGTCGATCAGAGGCTGCGGCCTAAGTTGGGCGGCGAGGCCGACCTGGCCTCGCCCATCCCTCACCGACACGAAAGGAATTTGCGGAGAAACACGCCATGTTGCTGGCGACCACGGAGCAACAGATACAAACCCTCGGACTACGCGCGGCCCGCGAACGCTGGTTGCGGCCCGCAGTGGGCTTCAACCATCCGCGGGATGTGCTGAAGGATCCCGAACTAACGCCCGCTGATAAACGATCCATCCTCGCCTCATGGCTATCGGACGCTTCAGCGGTGCAAGATCAACCGCATCTGCGTTGGCTGCTTGGCACGGCCGAGCCTGTTGCCGCTGCGGACGTGCGTGAGGCGCTTGCTCGACTGGACCAATTGGATTCCACGGAGAGCGTGCAATGAGAGTTCTGGAAATCCGGCCCATGCCTTTCGGATGGTCCCTCGGCATTTCCGATGTGGCGAACCCCATGGTTTTCCATTCGGGAGCTGCGGCAGAGGCGGCTGCGCGCCGACTTGGTGCTCACCTGGCGACCCACGGCGAACCCGCCATGCTCATTGTCCGCCTGCGGGATGGATCGGTCGGCGGGCGATTCATCTTTCCGCCAGCGCTCTCTTCAGAAGCCGCCGGGATGCGCCGTGCCGCCTGAGTGCGGCGCACCCCTCTCCTTCCTCGCTCCGCCGCCCGGCGGGGGAGCCACCCTTTTTGGACTGTCCCTGCCGGTATGATCGGCGCCTCGGGAACCGAGGTATGGCCGCTTGGTTGAAATCCTTGCTGATCCCTGATCAGCCACCTCCGATCGGCCCGTAGGTTCTCGGCAACGCTCGGACGCCGTGGGGCATGGGTGCGGGCCATCGGAGGTGCACTACCTGCTTGGGCGCGCGTCCCCGCGCCCAAGGTTCGGCAGCCCCGGGAACCCTCAGGGGTTCTGCGTGCCCGAAGGACAAGGCGCGGCCTCCGAGCGCGTCGCGAGGTGACGGTTTCGGCTTCATTTCGTATGAAGCTCTATGACAAACGCCTCGACCTATCCTGTGGGAACGCCCGGCCGCGCCTGGGGCGAGGCCGAGCGAGACGCCTGGCGCGCGCGGCAGTCGCGTCTTCGTCGCTACGATCAACAGGTGCTGCCCCGCATCCATGGGCTCGCGGACCAGTTCGAGCAGGTTTGCTACGGCCAGCTCGAATATGGCGGGGAGACCTATGAGCAATACGCGCTCTCCAGTCTGCCTTGGGATCCGTCGCTGCCCGCTGCGCTCGTTACCGGCGGGGTCCACGGCTATGAAACCAGCGGGGTCACGGGGGCGCTGGAGTTCCTGGAGACCCGGGCGAGGGCCTATGCCGGAAGGATCAACCTGCTGGTGATCCCATGCGTCAGCCCTTGGGCGTTTGAGCGGATCAACCGCTGGAACTACGACGCCATCGATCCCAATCGAAATTTTCGAGCCGATGGTCCTCTCGAGGCGACGAACCTCATGAAGCTGGCGGCCCCCCGGCTTGATCAGTTTTTACTGCATATCGATCTGCACGAGACGACCGACAGCGACGAGAGCGAGTTTCGACCGGCCTTGGCGGCGCGGGATGGCAAGCCCTTCGAACCTGACCGAGTGCCCGACGGCTTTTATCTGGTGGCGGACGCCGAAGACCCGCAACTTGAGTTCCAGAAGGCGATCATTGCCGCCGTCAGGGCGGTGACCCACATCGCCCCGCCTGACGAGGCTGGTCATATCATCGGGTGTCCGATCATCGCCGAGGGCGTTATCACCTATCCGACGAGGGACTACGGGATGTGCCCTGCCATCACAGGGGCCCGCTACACGACGACGACCGAGGTCTACCCGGACAGTCCGCGGGCCACCGCGCACCAGTGCAATGACGCGCAGGTGGCAGCGGTATGCGCCGCCCTCGACTTCGTGTTAGCGGCCCGGGATTAACCGAAGGGCGAGCGGCAAGCCCTGGTCAAACGGCGCTTCAGGTCGGGCGCGCCAGCGGAAGCGTCAGGGTGAAGCGGGTTTCCTCGGGACAGGACGACGCGCGCAATTCCCCGCCATGCGCCTTGGCGATCTCGGCGGCGATGTGCAGGCCAAGACCCAGGCCGCCTTGGTGAGGCTGCACCTCACCGCGGACGAAGGGCTGGAAGAGGCGCTTCATCGCCGCTTCGGGAATGGGCGGACCACTGTTGGCGACCGATAGGGTCACGTTCTCGCCAGTTCTGGCGGCCTCCAGGCGGACGGGGGCATCCACGGACCCATAGGTAAGAGCGTTCGCGACCAGGTTGGAAACGAGTTGGCCAAGCCGGCCTGGATCCACCGGGGCGTGTTCGGGGAGTTGGAGATCGTATTCGATCAGCCGATCGGGATGGCTGGCTTCGAATTCGGCGATCACCTGACGCAGCAACGGCTCCAGATCGAGGTCTTGCAGCTTGACCGCGATACCTCCGCCAAGCCTGCCCCTGGCGAAGTCCATGACGTCGTCGATCAGCCCCGCCATGCGGTCGGTGCTCGCTTCCATCAGCTCAAGAACGTTTTTTCCCTTCTCGCTGAGCGTTTCCTTGCGGAGCAACCTGGCGGCGCCGCCGATGGAAGCGAGCGGGTTGCGCAGGTCATGGCCTAGGACCGCGATGAACTGTTCCCGCAGTCGCGCCGTCTCCTGCTCACGGGCCAATTCGCGGCGGGTGAGTCGTTCCAGCGCCTCCAATGCCTGGGCGTGGGCGTGGAGCTGATCGCGTTGGGCGGCCAACTGCTGGCGCTGGCGATGGAGCTCGAAGAAAACGTTCGCCTTGCTGCGAAGAACATCCGGTTCGATCGGCTTTTGAATGAAGTCGACCGCCCCGGCCTCGTAGCCGCGAAACCGCCTCTGAGCATCCGCGCTGCCGGCGGTCAGGAAGATGATCGGCACGTGGCGGGCGCGCTGGTTGCCGCGCATGAACTCGGCGAGCTGAAAGCCGTCCATGTGGGGCATCTGCACATCAAGCATCGCCAAGGCGACGTCCTCGACGAGAAGCATCTCCAGCGCCTCATCACCGGACCGAGCCTTCAGGCACTCGAGCCCCTCTCGCCGCAGGAGCGCGTCGAGCGCGACCAGGTTCTCCTCAAGGTCGTCGACTAGAAGGAATTTGACGGGTTCCATAAGCTAGCGTGCCCCCAGGGCGATAAGGTGAGAAGCAAGTTCGGCGAGCGGAGCGGGACGAGCGCTGGCGCAAGCCTCCAGCGCAGCCTGCGGCATGGTGGCGACGTGGGCCCCCGCGGGATCCTCCACGAACGCCAGGCCGCCGGCCTCGGCGATCGCCTTCAGTCCTGCCGCGCCGTCGGCGTTGGCGCCGGTCAGCACGACCCCGGCCAGCGCCGGGCCATAGGCGTCGGCGGCGCTCTCGAACAGAACGTCGATGGATGGTCGAGAATGCAGGACCGGCGGATCGGCAGATAGCGTCAGGGTGTGATCTGTCTCGACCAGCAGGTGATAATCGGACGGGGCGAAATAGATCGCGCCGCCCTCGATCGCTTCCTTGTCCTGCGCCTCGCGGACCGGCAATCGGCACTTGGCGGCGAACAGCGGCACCAGGGCGTTGGTTCGTCCCGGGGGCACGTGGACGACGATCAGCACGGGGAGGGCGAAGTCGCTGGGCAAGGCCGGCAGGATCGCTGAAAGCGCCTCGACTGCACCCGCAGACGCGCCGATGACGATGGCTTGGGTCGAAGGCCTCATGCGTCGCGCCTCTGGTAGATTTTTTCCTCAGGCACGAACGGCGCGAAACTTTCGGCGTTGGCCGAAAATCTCAGGCTCTCCTTTGAGCCCAATCCAAGAAATCCGTTCCGGATCAACGCATCGCGAAACAGTCCCGTAGCGCGATCCTGGAACTGGCGGTCGAAGTAGATCAGCACATTGCGGCACGAGATCAGGTGGGTCTCGGCGAACACCGCGTCGGTCACCAGACTGTGGTCGGAAAAAACGACGCGATCGCGCAGGGTCTTGTCGAACACCGCATTGCCGTAATCGGCGCTGTAGTAGTCGGAGAGCGAGGACTTTCCGCCCGCTTCCTGGTGGTTGGCGGTGAAGGTCTTGATGCGTTCGAGGCTGTAGACGCCGCGGGCGGACGTGGCCAGCGCCTCCGGATTGATGTCGGTGGCGTAGAAAAGCGTCCGTTCCTCCAGCCCCTCTTCACGGAAAAGGATGACGAAAGAATAGAGCTCCTCGCCCCCGCTGCATCCGGCGATCCAGATCTTCAGCGACGGATAGGTTCTCAGGTGGGGAACCACCTTCTCGCGAAGCGCCCGCCAATAGGTCGGGTCGCGGAACATCTCACTGACCTGCACCGTGAGATAGTCCAGCAACTGCGGCAACACGTTCGGGTCATGCAAAACAGCGTCCTGCAACGCCGAGAAGCTCTGATAGCCGAGTTGCTTCAGAGCCTGTCGCAGGCGTCGCTTGATCGACGCGCGCGAGTAGTGCCGAAAGTCATAGTGGTAGCGGCGATAGAGCGCTTCGAGCAGCAGCTCGATCTCGATGTCTTCGACTCTGGACACCGATTACCTCGGCATCCAGACGCGCACGAGCGACAGCAGTTTGTCGACGTCCAGGGGCTTGGCCATGTAGTCGCTGGCGCCGGCCTGCAGGCAGCGCTCCTGATCGTCGGGCATGGCCTTGGCGGTCAGGGCGACGATGGGGAGCTTGGCCCAGCGCGGGTCCTTGCGGATGGCGCGGGTGGCGGTCAGGCCATCCATCACCGGCATCATCACGTCCATGAGCACCAGATCGATACCACCTTCGTTCGCTTGCGCAGAGGCCTCCAGCGCAGCGATCGCCTCCTCGCCATTGCGGGCGATCTCGACGACCGCGCCGCGCGGCTCGAGAATGTTGGTGAGTGAGTAGATGTTCCGCACGTCATCTTCGACGATGAGAACGCGCCGGCCCTCCAGCACGGCGTCGCGGTTTCGAGCCTTGCGGAGCATCTTTCGCTGCTCGGGCGGCAGCTTGGAGACAACCTGGTGGAGGAACAGCGAGACTTCGTCGAGCAGCCGCTCAGGCGACTTGGCGCCCTTGATGATGATCGAGTGGGAGTAGCGGCGAAGCCTTTGCTCGTCGTCCGGCGACAGATCATGGCCGGTGTAGACGATGACCGGCGGGAAGGCGTAGGCGCCTTCCGCGCTCAGCGTCTCGAGCAATGCGAACCCCGAAGAGTCCGGCAGCGTCAGGTCGAGCACCATGCAGTCGAAGGTCTCTTGCTTGAGCCGCTCCAGGCATTCGGCCGCGGTTCCCACACCCACCGTTTCGACGTCGCTTGACGAGAGCAGGCGGCCGACGGCTTCGCGTTGCACGTCGTCGTCTTCCACGATGAGGACGCGCCGCACCGTCCTCGTGAGCTGGGCCTCAAGGGATCGGAGAACGTTGGCCAGGTCCTCGCGCTTGACCGGCTTGAGCAGGTAACCCACGGCGCCGAGCGAGAGCGCGGTCTGTGCATAGTCGGAGGCTGAGATCACGTGCACCGGAATGTGCCGGGTCTCATCATCGCGCTTGAGCTGGTCGAGGACGGTGAGGCCCGATTGGTCGGGAAGCCCCACATCGAGGACCACGGCGCTCGGCTTGAAGCGCTTGGCCAGGTCCAACGCTTCCTCGGCGGTTCGCGCAATGAGGCTCTGGAAGCCCAGGTCGCGCGAGAGGTCCCGCACGATCGCGGCGAACGGGGCGTCATCTTCGATGATCAGCAGGCTGCGCTGACCGCGAGCCAAGCCGTCTCGATCGTCTGCAACCACCTGCAGCCGACTTGACGGCGCGGGGAGGGGATGGGGAGCGGGGGCCGGCGCTTTCGAGGCCTGAGCCGAAGGCGGCCCTGGGCGAGGGGCCACCTGTGACGGGTCGTAAGTGCGGGGAACCCGCAGGGTGAAAGTGCTGCCTTCGCCGGGCGTACTGGCCAGCGTGATGGATCCGCCCAGCAGCCTGGCGAGCTCGGTGGAAATCGACAGCCCAAGACCGGTGCCGCCATATCTGCGGCTGATCGTGCTGTCGGCCTGGTGGAAGGCCTGGAAGATATTGGCCTGCTGATCCTGCGCGATGCCGATGCCGGTGTCGATGACGGCGAACGCCAGGTGTTCCTCATCGACTTGGGCGATGCTGAGCGTGACCGCGCCAGCCTCGGTGAACTTGAAGGCGTTGGAGAGCAGGTTCTTGAGGATCTGCTCCAACCGCTGCCGATCAGTCTCAAGCCCGCCCTCGGCCTCGACCTTCACCTCGAACGAAAGGCCTTTCTCGGCCGCGAGCGGATTGAACAGCTGGCCAAGGTCGGTCGCCAGGCTCTTGAGCGAAGTTGGCTCGGGACGGATTTGCAGGTGGCCGGCCTCGATCTTGGAGAGGTCGAGAATGTCATTGATGAGGGTAAGGAGATCGTCGCCTGACGACTGGATTGTGCGGGCGAACTTCACCTGTTCGTCGCTGAGGTTGCCCTCAGGATTGTCGCCCAGCAGCTTGGACAGGATCAGCAGTGAGTTGAGCGGCGTGCGCAGCTCGTGAGACATGTTGGCCAGGAAGTCGGACTTGTACTGGCTGGCCTGTTCAAGCTCCCGGGCCTTCAGTTCCACCGCGGCGTTGAAGCGGGCGAGGTCATCGCGCTGGGTTTCCAGCTGCTGGGCCTGCTCTTCAAGTTGGGTGTTGGTCTGTTCGAGCTCGACCTGCTGCTGTTCGAGCCGCACCTGCGACTCCTTCAGGGCCCGACCTTGCTCCTCCAGTTCCTCATTGGAGACGCGAAGCTCCTCGCTTTGAACCTGCAACTCCTCCGACTGCCGCTGGGTCTCGCTGAGCAGATTGCGCAACTCGTTGCGGTACTGGGCCGAGCGCATCGCCACGCCAATCGCGGGCGCGGCGTCGGAGAGGAGCTCAAGCACCGGGGCATTCACGGCGCCCAGGAAGCCGAGCTCCATGACGCCGGCGACCGCGCCATCCGCCAGAAGCGGCACGATAGCCAAGTGGGCGGGGCTCGCCCGCCCAAGCGCGGATCCTATGGTCAGATAGCCTTCAGGCACCTCGCGAACGAGGGTGGGTTTGCCGGTTTCGACGACCTGGCCAAGCAAGCCCTCGCGCGCGGCGAACTGCTCGGTGATCGCCGCATCTCCGGGCACGCCGAGCTTTGCGGCCAGCCGAAAGGTTCCGTCCTGTCCTGCGAAGATCGCCCCGGCCTGAGCGCCCAGGTACTGGCCGTAGAAGTCCAGAATGCTGTCGCCCAATTGCTCTAGCGACAGGTCACCGAGCATGGCTGTGGCCGCGCCGGCCTGTCCCGATTGCAGCCACTCCTCACGCGCTCTTGCCTTGGCCGCGCGCCTGACCAGCCAGCCGACCACCAGGGTAAGGGCCAAGCCAAGGACGCAGGAGAGGATGCCGCTGATCCAGGCGACCCGGTAGGCGGCTTCCATCTCAGCCAGACGCACCGACCGCTGGCGGATTTCCTCCTGCTGCATGTCGTCGAGCTGCGTGCGGATGGCGTCCATGACGGCCTTGCCGCGCCCGCTTTCGACCACGGCGGCCGCCGCGTCGCGCCCCTCGCTGCGCCGCGTTGCGATGGTTTGTTCGAGCTCTACGAGTTTGCTGGCGACATCGCGCCGGAGCGCCTCGACTCTGGTTCTCTGGGCTGGATTTTCACTGACCGACGCGGCGATGGCCTCGACCCCGGCGGGGATCCTCGTGACCGCGCTGTTGTAGGGCTCAAGGTAGCTTTCATCACCGGTCATGATGAAGCCGCGCTGGCCGGTTTCAGCGTCCTGCAAAGCCGAGAGCAGCTTGCTGAACGACAGGATCACCGTGTGCGTACGGATCACCTGCTCGTTGTTATGGCGCAGCATCTGAATGTTGAAGAACGCGACAGCGCCGCTGATCAGGAAGAACGCCAGGGCCGCGACCAGACCGATGGTCGTCCAGATCTCCGATCGCTGCATGAGCCGCGACGATGTGTTCTGCAAGGATGCAGTCCCCATGCTTCTTCCTTGTCTGCTTGGATGGCCGCCGCATGCAGCGGAGATCGGCTTACAACTCCCGCAGGCCGGCCGATAGATCGTTTATCGTCGCGCCTGGGTTCCATACGTTTGGAGCACGGGATCAGCTCGCCATGCCAGACCGTGATGCTCCCTGGCCCGTCGCATGGTGCGGAAGACTTGAGCGTGCGCATGCCGGCTGCGGCACGGATCAGTCGGGGAGGTGATCGGTCTGGAGAGCGGCGCCCAGGGCGGCCGCCAAGTCATCGACCTGGTAGGGCTTGCGCAAGATCGGAATATTGGCGGCCTCAGCATCTCGCCGCGCGTCTTCGGCATAGCCGCTCGTGAGGAGAACTGGAATGTCCGGCCGGCGCCGATGGAGCTCGCGGGCCAGGTCAACGCCGTTCATGCCGCCGGGCATCATGATGTCTGAAAAGACCACATCGACTGAGCGGCCGTCCGCCAAGGCTCCTAGAGCCGCGGGTGCGCTCGCTGCGCGGACGACCTTGTAGCCGAGCTGCGCCAGCATTTCCGAGACGAGCGCGGCCACTTCGTCGTCATCCTCGACGAGCAGGACGTTTCCTTTAGAGATCGGGGTTTGATCGGCGACCTGCGTATCCATCGAAGAGTGATCAGGCAGGACCGGATCGCAGCGCGACCGGGGTAGAAGCAAGATCACCTTGGTGCCTTCTCCCGGCACGGTCTCGATACGCACCGAGCCACCGGACTGCGCAGCAAATCCGTGCACCTGAGCCAAGCCCAGGCCCGAACCCTTGCCGATATCCTTGGTGGTGAAGAAGGGGTCGAAGACCCGTTCGACGACCTCGTCGGGAATGCCCGTGCCGGTATCGGCCACGGTCAACTCGACAAAATCTCTTTCGTATTCCTCGGAGCGCCAGTTGCGCGCCTGCACGGTGATCCTCCCGCCTTCCGGCATGGCGTCGCGGGCGTTGACCGCGAGGTTGAGGAGCACAAGTTCCAGTTCGCCCGGATCGACTTCCACGGGCCAAAGGCCCTGGGGGAAATCCAGCCTCACATGGATGTCGCCCCGCAGGCTGCGTTCGAGCAATTCGCTCATGCCGCCGATCTGGTGGGCCAGGTCGACAGGTTCGGGGGTCAATGACTGGCGGCGGGAAAAAGCGAGCAACTGGCGGGTCAGACTTGAGCCGCGTTGGGCGGCCTGACGCATTCCCTCCATCAAGCGTCGCCGGCGCCGCTCATCCGTCGTCCGGTCCAGCATGTCCAAGCCGCCGGCGATCACCATCAGAAGATTGTTGAAGTCGTGTGCGACCCCGCCGGTCAGTTGCCCGATCGCCTCGATCTTCTGTGTCTGCCGAAGGGTCTCTTCGACCTTCAGCCGTTCGTCCATCTGGGTTTTGAGTTCACGGTTGGCGGCTTGCAGTTCACCCGTGCGCTCGACCACGAGACGCTCGAGCTCTGCGGCCGCGCGCTCGCGCGCCTCGATAAGACTGCGCACCTCGTATTGTCGATGACGGGCGCGAAGCGCCGCCTGCACGGCGGCGCTCAAGGTGATCGCCTGGACGGGCCGTTCAAGTAGAGAGACGTTGCGCAAGGTGGCCACCAGTTGCTGGCGCCAAGCCATGACCCTCGGCTGGTCCTGCCGGCTGGTGAGAATGACGAACGGCAACTCCGACCACGGCGGCTGGCGGGACACCCAAGCGGCGAGGGCGTCGAGATCCTTTCCGAACAGACCCTCCTCGGCCACGAAGGCGGTGGCCACGCCGAGCCGGATTTCCTCGACCAGTTGACCCAGATCCGCGCAGGACTGGGCCTTGACCCCGGCTCGGCGGAGAACCTCGACAATCGCTGCGCCGTCACGGCCGATAGGGGCGTAAACGACAACGCGGTCGTTGTTCTCCTCAAGCTTCTCCATGGTCATCCGCTGAGAGGAGCGGCGTACGGTCGCCGACGTACTGCGGCGTCCCCGAGAAAATGCCACTGAACTCCGTTAAAGGCGGTCCGAGCTTGATCCCCCGGGTGCTCAGGTTGAACTCCCGGATGGTGTGCTCGTGCTCGCCGCTTCGCTTCTTCACGACCGAAAGAGCGCGACGCACCGTCCCGCCCACTTCGAAGTAGCGCAGCATGAGAACAGCGTCACTGAGGTAGCTGATGTCCAATGGAGTCTCCATCGGCCCGACCAGACCGTGCTGGGCGAGAATGAGGATCGAAAGCACCCCTTGCTGGCCCAGATAACTCAGCAGTTCGTGCATTTGGAGCACCAAAAACCGCTCGTCAGGCATGGCGTTGAGGTAGCCGTTCAGGCTGTCCACGATGACGATCCGCGCCTGGTCATGCTCGACCGACCGCCGCACACTCGCTGCAAATTCCCCGGGCGACAGCTCAGCGGGGTCGATCTGCTGAAGTCGGATGAGCCCGCTTTCCAGGTGCCTGTCCAGCTCCAGCCCTAGGGTGCGGGCGCGTGCCTGAAGCGTGCCGCGTCCCTCGTCGAAGGCGAAGTAGACCGAGTGCTCGCCGCGTTCGGCGGCGCTGATCGCATAGGTGAGAGCCAGCGAGGACTTGCCAACACCTGCTGCGCCGAGCAGCAGGGCATTGGTGCCGCGCTCCAACCCTCCGCCCAGGAGTTTGTCCAACTCGCGATTCCCGCTCGGTGTGAACGACCCCAGGAAGCTCGACTGGTGCTCAGCGGCCACCAGTCGCGGATAGATCTCGAGGCCGCCCTTGCGGATGGCGAAGTCGTGGAAGCCGCCACGAAACTGAATGCCGCGCATCTTCACGACCCGCAGCCGACGCCGCTCGGCGCCGTAGTCGATCGCAAGCTGCTCCAACAGCACCACGCCGTGCGAAATCGAATGCAGCTGCAGGTCGTTCTGCTGGGACGACAGGTCGTCCAGCATGATCACCGTGCATTGGCGGCTGGCGAAGAAATGCTTGAGGGCGAGCACCTGTCGGCGATAGCGAAGTGGGCTTTGCGCGAGGAGCCGCAGCTCCGAAAGACTGTCGATCACGACCCGCGCGGGGCTCAACGCCTCCACCTTTGACATGATCAGACTGGTGGTTTCGCTGAGTTCCAGTTCGGCCGGATTGAGCACCGTCAATTCCCTGTCGGGGTCCAGCGTGGATTCCGGGGGCACGAGTTCGAAGATATCGACGCCTTCCAGCGACCAGCCGTGGCGCTGGGCGACAAGGCCAAGCTCCTGCTCTGTCTCCGATAGCGTGATGTACAGCACCTTCTCGCCCAGCTTTGCGCCGGACAGGAGGAACTCAAGGGCGATGGTCGTCTTGCCGGTGCCGGGACGACCCTCGTAGAGATACATTCGGTCGCGGTCGAAGCCGCCGTGCAGGATGTCGTCGAGCCCCTGGTTACCGGTGGAAATACGCGCCGCCTCGTCGTCGACCATCTTCCTTTGGATCTCTTGCTGGAGGCTTCGCGAACTGAGAGAGGGTCCCGCCGCGATCCCTTATGTGGAACCGGGGCCTGCAACGTCTGCAGTCGAGCTCGGTTGCATCGGCAGCGGCGTCGTTCGCAGACGCTCACGAGACCAGGCAGCCAGGCGTCGTCGCAGGTCCAGCGCAGCCATGAAGGAGGCGCGGATGGGCGCCTGGTTCAAGGCGGGCGGCGGGGTCTCGCCAGGCGTGTTCCTGCAGTCAGGTCGGCTTGGCCAGGCCGCATCAATGGGCCGGCCCATCTTCAAGGCCGCCCAGGAGCGCGGGCTTCCCAGCGATGGTGGCATGTCGGGCCAACTTAAGTCTGTCCCGCCAACAGCTTGATAGATCTGGCCTGTGGGATTTTCCCCAACTTCGCATTCCAAGCCAAGGCTGTCCGAAAAGGGGTGTCTGGTCGCCCGGACGGACTGACCTCAACAGGTCTCCGCCTCAGGCGGTTCGAGGTTCCGCGAGAGGGATCAACTCCTGCCGGATGAAGGCGACGCGGCCGAGCAGCATCTCGGCGTGTTCGGCTGTCGGGGCCACTTCGATCGGGTAGCTGTCCGACAGGTCGCGTCCCGCCAGGACATTGTCCGCCCAGTCCTGCGCGATCGCGCAATAGAGGCGAAGCGCCAAGGCCGGGGTCGGCGTGTCGTCGGTCTCGAAGTGCATCGGCGGAAGATCGCCGACCACCACCCAGCGCTCCGCGTCCTCAGGTTTCCCGCCGGGTGCGAAGCGCGCCAGGAAGAGACCGATCATCGGCGCTAAGCCGAACGCAAACACGAGGTCGGTGATCGGGGGCGTCCAGCTGTCGGGATCCATAAAGGCGCGCGCCTCCGCCGCCAGCGCATTGAGTTGCTCGACCTCATCGGCGCTCTCGTAGTCGAGGTCGCGACCGAAGGGGAAACCGGACGTATCGATCCTGATATCCATGGCCGACCCTAGCTCGGCGGCTCTTGCGACAAAAGAACAAAAGGAGATCGGAGGCGGCGCGCCCTGCGATTGTCGTGGAATGCCCTGTGCCGTCGCCTATACAACGACCGTCCTCCCGTGGAGGGGCATCCTCGCTCGAAAGACCCAGCAATTGTCGCTCCCCACCCCTCTCGGACAATCTGGGCCTCCGCTTTAGGCGCGAGGCCGGCGTGCACACGATGGTGGGGCGCCCACTCGGCCGCCGCCTGTCGTCGCCTCGGGCGACGACGCCTCGAATCGTACCCCGGAGAATTCCGATATATCGGACATTCTTAAGTTGGAAATTGGACAGTCTTAAGTTGGGCCGACACAGCCCCTGGCGGCCCGGGAGGGACTCGAACCCCCGACCTTCGCTTTAGGAAAGCGCTGCTCTATCCTGCTGAGCTACCGGGCCGACCGGCGGGGGTGATAGCGCAATGCCATTCGCGTGGGAATGGCTGCGAGTGGGATCGTGCGTATGGGTTTCTTGAAAGTCTTTCGCCTGCTCTATGTGCAGGTGCTGATCGGCATCGCGCTCGGAATCGCGGTCGGGGCGCTGTGGCCTGACTTCGGCGTGGCGCTGAAGCCGCTTGGCGACGGGTTCATCAAGCTGATCAAGATGGCGGTCGCGCCGGTGATTTTCTGCACCGTCGTGGCCGGCATCGCACGTATGGGCGACATCAAGGCCTTTGGCCGGCTCGGCGCCAAGACGCTGATCTATTTCGAGGTCGTCTCCACGTTGGCCCTGGTTATCGGCCTGGTGATCGGCAACCTGGTCAAGCCGGGGGCCGGCTTCAACGTCGACCCGGCAAGCCTGGATCCCAGCATAACTGCCGGATACGTCGCAAAGGCCGCCCACCACGAGGGGCTCGCCGACTATCTGCTCAGCCTGATCCCCGACGCCTTCTTCGGCGCCTTCGCCGAGGGGAACCTGCTCCAGGTGCTGGTGGTGGCGATCATCACCGGCTTCGCCTGCTCTCGCCTGGGCACCTTCGGAGACAAGGTCGCCGGGGTGTTGGAGGACATCTCCAAGGTGTTCTTCTCGATCATCCAGGTGATCGTGAAGCTCGCGCCGTTGGGCGCCTTCGGTGCGATGGGCTTCACCATCGGCAAATACGGGCTGGCGGCGCTGCTGAAGCTGGGGGCGCTGGTCGCGACCTTCTACACGACATCGCTGCTCTTCGTGCTGATCGTGCTGGGCCTGATCGCGCTGGCGGCCGGCTTCTCGATCTTCAAGTTTCTCGCCTACATCCGGGAAGAGCTGCTGATCGTCCTGGGCACCTCGTCGTCCGAATCCGTCCTTCCCCAGATGATGGAGAAGATGCAGCGGCTGGGCGCGGGCAAGACGACCACGGGTCTGGTGATCCCCACCGGCTATTCGTTCAATCTCGACGGCACCAACATCTACATGACGCTCGCCACCCTGTTCCTCGCCCAGGCGACGAACACCGACCTTACCCTGACACAGGAGCTGACCCTGCTGGCGGTGGCGATGCTGACCTCCAAGGGCGCCAGCGGCGTGACCGGGGCGGGCTTCATCACCCTCGCGGCGACCCTGGCTGTGGCGCCGAACATCCCCATCGCCTCGCTGGCGCTGCTGGTCGGGGTGGATCGCTTCATGAGCGAATGCCGCGCCCTGACCAACCTGGTCGGCAACGGGGTCGCCACCATCGTCATCGCGCGCTGGGAAGGCGACCTGGACCGTGAGAAGCTCGCCTATGAGCTCGCGAAGGGCCCCGAAAGCCCGTCTGAGCCCCAGCGTTCGACCCTCGAGACCGAGTTGCGCCGAGAATTATCATCAGAATCAACCGTCGATTGACTTGCATCCCTTGGCGAGCCTGAGGCAAGGTTCCCGTGTCAGGGGAAGTTCCGGGCGCCAGGGTAGGCTTATGGTGGAGGCGGTCGCGCAGGACGCACTGGCGGAGTTGGATCCGCAGGATGGCGTCTCCACGCTGCTGGAGATGATCGAGGCGCTGTCGGATGCGCATACGGTGATTGAGATCGCCGGCGTCGTCCGCACGTTCGCTCGTCGCGTCTCAGGAGCCGACGGCGTAACCTTCGTTCTCAAGGATCGGGACGAGTGCCTCTATCTCGACGAGGACGCGATCGCGCCGCTCTGGAAGGGGCGCCGCTTTCCGATGACGCAATGTGTCTCCGGCTGGGTGATGACGAACGGGCGGCCGGCGGTCATCCCGGACATCTATGCCGACCCGCGCGTGCCCTATGACGCCTATCGCCCGACCTTCGTCAAAAGCATGGTCATGACGCCCGTACGGCCCAAGGACCCGATCGCGGCGATCGGCGCCTATTGGGCCCGGTCGCACACGCCGAGCCGCGACGAACTGGCCCGGCTGCAGATCATGGCCCGCGCGACGGCCACCGCCCTGGTCAACGCCGAGACCTACGCCTCGCTTTCCGAAACTCTCGAGCGTCGCCAGTTTCTGCTGCGTGAGCTGGATCACCGCTGCAAGAACACCTTGGCGGCGGTGCAGTCGATCGCCGACCAGACGCTGCGGCGCGCGCCCTCGCCGGAGCATTTCGTCGAGGCGTTCCACGGCCGGATCGGGGCGCTCGCCCGCGCTCATGAGCTGCTCACCAGGGGTGCGTGGGGGCATGCGGCGCTGAGCGACGTAGTCGGCCAGGCCCTGACCCCTTTCTGCGGCGTTGGCGGGCTGCGGATCACCGTCCTCGGCCCGCCCGTCGGGCTGGCGCCCGAGACCGCCGTCGCCATGCACATGACCATCCACGAGCTTGCGGTGAACGCCACCAAGTACGGCGCCCTGAGCGTTGAGGGCGGGCGGCTCGATGTGAGCTGGCAGGTCGACAGCAGCCCCGATGGTCCGCGGACGTTGGAGTTCCGCTGGCTCGAAGGCGGCGGCCCGCCGGTGACGGTTCCAGAGACCCGCGGCTTCGGATCGCGGCTGATCGAGCAGGGGCTGGCCCGGGAGCTGGGCGGTGAGGCGGAGGTGGTCTTCGATCCCGAAGGCCTGCAGTTCCGCCTTCGGGCGCCGCTCTCCAGCCGGATGTCGTTGGGCTGACATGCGGGTCATCCTCGTAGAAGACGAGCCGCTGGTGGCGATGATGATGGAGGACCTGCTTACCGACCTTGGCTGTGAAATCGCCGCCTCCCTCGGTTCGCTGTCGACCGCCCTGGCCTGGCTGGAGAAATCCAACGAGCGGATCGATGGCGCGGTGCTCGACGTCAATCTCGGCGGCGGCGAGACGGTGTTCCCCCTGGCCGAGGCCTTGCAGCGACGCGGTGTGCCCTTCGCATTTGCGACCGGGTACGGGGCGCTGCCAAGCGATCGCTATCCTGAGACTCCGTTAATCCATAAGCCCGTAAATCTCGAACAGCTCCTGCCGGTGGTCCAGGCCTTCGCGGCCGCCGCGTGAGCGTGCGTGAGACAGGAATGGGCCGGTTCAAGGCCTATCGGGATCTGGATGGTGAAGCTTTCGCCTCGGGGCGGTGATGGGCATTCGCGCCGCGCCTTTATGGCGCTCGGCGTGGCGAGCCTTGCCGCCTTCCCCGCGGCCTCGGCCGTCCCCCAGGCCGAATGGCTGGGCTACGAGGCGCGGCTGCGCTCGCGGCTGGCCGACGCTGGTGGCGGGACCTTCTCCGGTGATGTCGCGGCGCGGCTTCTGTCCTTGACCAACGGCGTGCGCGCGCAGGCCGGAGCGCCGGCCTGCGCCTGGAGCCCCGAGTTGGCGAGGGTCGCCAGCGCCCACGCTGCGGACCTGGCCGAGCGCAACTATATCGGTCACACCTCGCCCGACGGCTTCGAGCCCAGCCATCGCGTGGCGGTGCTGGCGCGCCGCATGATCGGTTCGGCCAGCGAGAACATCGCCTTCCGCCAGTCCAGCGATCCTTGCGGGGCCAGCGAGGTCATGGCGATCTGGCGCGACAGTCCGGCCCATTGGGCCACGGTGCTGGACCCTGATCACACCTGCGCCGGATTTGGCGTCGTCACCCGTGGCCAACGCACCTTTGCGGTGGGGCTCTACGCGGCCCCCAGCGGGGAATTGGCTGGGCCCTTGCCCTTTCGCCTGTCGCGGGAGACGGACCTGACCGCGGCCGTCACGCAGGCTTCGCCGCACTTCGAGGGCTATGCCTTGGCCGACCCGGCGGGTGGGGCGGGCTGGCGCTCGCCTGGCGCGGCAGGGCGTCTGCTGCAGCCAGGAGTCTATCAATTGCGGCCCCAGCGGCGGCTGGATGCGCGGCGCTACGAAGTGCTGTGGGGGCCGATTTTCGTAAAGGTCTAGGCCAGCATCCGCCGGAAGCGCTCGCAGATCTGCGGCCATGCCTCGGATGTCGGATCGATCAGTTCGAAGTGTCCGGCGTCGGCGAAGTCCACGACCTCGACCGCGTCGCCGGCCGCGCCGGCCGCCGCCCCGTAGTGCGCGCCGAAGCGGCTGGGGACGATGTGGTCGAGCGCGCCGGTGATCACCACCTGTGAAGCGCCCAATGGCAGCAGCCGGGGCGGAGAGGTGTCGGCATAGGGATCCTGGCGGTGGTCCGCGCCGACCAGGGCGTCGATGACGCCGGGCCCGCCGCACTCGTCCGGACCGTGGGCATGATAGGCGGCCAGGTCGATGATGCCGGAAAGCGGGATGGCGCCGCGGGTCGCCAGCGGCTCGGTCGACCGCAGGGGGCTCTCTTCAGGCAGTCGCTCGCGCCCGAGCGCCCAGACCGCCAGATGGCCGCCGGCCGAGTGTCCCGACAGCAAGACCCGCGAAAGATCCAGCGCATGTTCGGCCGCGATCGTGCGCAGGTGATCAAGGCCCGCGCCGACATCGAGGAATGTTCCCGGATAACCGCCGCCCTCGTGGCCCAGGCGGCGGTATTCGATGTTCCAGACCGCCATGCCCCGCTTGGCGAGGTCCTCGCAGGCATAGTCCATCAGCTCGACCCCCGGCAGGTCGGCGCGCCAGCACCCGCCGTGGATCATGGCCACGACCGGATGCGGGCCCGGTCCTTCCGGAAGCCATAGGTCGCCGAACTGCAGGGGATCTGGCCCATAGGCGAGCCGGAGGTCGGCGCTGGCCCGTGGGCGGGCCAGGAGGTCGGCGAAGCCTATGGGCGCGGTGGCCATGGTCGCTCCAGACTCAAAACGCCCGGCGCACGGCCGGGCGTCTGAAGAATTCATCGCTGCCGAAGACGCCTCAGGCGGCGGCGGCGGTCTTCACCAGGCTCTTGTTGAGGATGGTGATCGCAGCGTCGCGGTCGATGCGTTCGATCGCGGCGACTTCACGGGCCATGCGGTCCAGAGCCGATTCATAGAGCTGGCGCTCGGAATAGGACTGCTCCGGCTGGTTTTCGGCGCGGTGCAGGTCGCGGACCACTTCGGCGATCGAGATCAGGTCGCCGGAATTGATCTTGGCTTCGTATTCCTGGGCGCGGCGCGACCACATGGTGCGCTTCACGCGGGCGCGGCCCTTCAGAGTGGTCAGGGCTTGGCTGACGACGTTGCCTTCGGCCAGCGAACGGAGGCCGGCGGTGCGCGCCTTGGCCGTCGGAACGCGCAGGGTCATCTTCTCATGATCGAAGGTGATGACGTAGACTTCGAGGGAATAGCCAGCGACTTCCTGGGTCTCGATCCCCTGAATTTGCCCCACGCCATGAGCCGGATAAACGACGTGATCGCCGACAGAGAATTCCAGTCCGCTCTTGCTCATTCGCTCAAGTCCTTTCGACTCAACCGTTCACTTTTCAGAGGCGTTAACCGGTTCGATGCAGGACAAAGATCACCCTCCGCAAAACTGCGCGGCGTGTTAATCCCTGTTGGAACGGATTAGACCTCTGGGACACCCTTCGCCAAAAACGGCGGACATGGGCCGGAACGGCTCTTTTGCAGAAAATTGAAGCGGCAGGCGGTCGCCATCGCCACTACAGCGTTCACAATAGCATAAAAATCAGCCGAGAGAAAGGCTTGCGGCGATGCAGCGCGGGTCAGGACCCGCGGCCGGGCTTCTCGCTGAAGTATTTTTCGAACTTGCCGGTCTCGCGCTCGAACTCTTCGCGATCGGCCGGCGGCTCACCCTTCACGGTGATGTTCGGCCAGACCTTCGAGTACTCGGTGTTGATCCGCAGCCACTTGGAATCGGGCTCGTCCTCGGTGTCCGGCTTGATCGCGTCGACCGGGCATTCCGGCTCGCAGACGCCGCAGTCGATGCATTCGTCCGGGTTGATCACCAGCGTGTTCTCACCCTCGTAGAAGCAGTCGACAGGACACACCTCCACGCAGTCCATGAACTTACATTTGATGCATGGATCCATGACGATGTAGGTCATTGCGACTTGCAGCTCCGGGCGCACTAATCGGGCGGCGGTTTTTCCGGCTCCGGCCCTCCAAAGTCAATGCCTGGGCCCCGCAAGTTATCTGCAAGGGCCGTTAGCCGCACGGGCGCGGCGCGGGCGCCACGCGCGCCAAATGCGTAGCCGATGGGCGCCGCAAGCCGTTGCGGAGCGCGGATCCCGGCTTCTGCTTGGCCTAGCTGCACGGCCTCGCCAGCCTCCCGGCGCAGTTGCGGGGCGGGGTTTCGAAAATGTCTGGAGAAGTAGGGGCGGGCGCTCCGAAGGCGCGCCACGAGTGGATGGACGTGGCGCGCGGCGCGGCCATCGTCCTGGTGCTGATGCTGCACTCGGTGTCGTACTTCAAGGCTCAGGGCGGGGCGGTGCCCGACTACGCCAATCAGTTTGTGAACTTCTTCGCGCCGGTGCGGATGCCGACGCTCTACTTCCTGTCGGGCATGTTGCTGGACGCCTCGCTGCGCAAGGGTTTTGCGACCTATGCCTATGGCAAGCTGCGCAACCTGATCTGGCCGTTCCTGCTGTGGCTGATGGTCTGGTCGGCGGCCTCGGCCACGTTTGGCGATCTCGCCACGCTCAAGGGCTGGGGCGGCGGCTGGTACCTGTGGTTCATGTACTTCCTGATCGTCTACTTCGCCGTGGCCGCCGCCACGGTGCGGATCAACCACCTGGTGGTCGCCGCCTACGCCTTCGTCGCCTCGCTGCTGATGAAGGACGGCGACAAGTACACCGAGCGCCTGTTCTTCTTCATGGCCATCTTCTTCGCCGGGGCCTTCTTCGGCGGCCGGCTGAAAGCCTTCGAGGCGGCGCTCAAGGGTAAGGCCGCGTTGCTGCTCGTCCCGCTGCTGTTGGGGATCATGGCCTATTCGGCGGTGAAGGGGCCGGTGCGCTACTCGCCGCATGACGCGGTGATCATCATGATCTGCGTCTTCGCCGCCTGTGGCCTGGCGATCCGGGTGTCGGCCGAGCGGGTGAAGGCGGCGTTGTCTTTCATCGGCGTGAACTCGATCGTCTTCTACGTTGTCCACATGCCGTTGATCGCCGTGATCGTGCGCGGAGCCAAGGACGCAGGCGTCGGGTCCTTCTACGTCGTCGCCGGCAGCTCGCTGTTGTGCGCGGCGCTGGTCCCGCTCGGGGTGATCTGGTTGCGCAAGCGGTTGCCGGCTGTGGGCTGGCTGTTCTCGTTCCCGGACCTGCGCGCGCGGCCGGCCGAAGAGGGCGCTAGGGCCGCGACGCCTTGATCAGGGCCTCGCGCTCCTCCGCCAAGAGGGGCCGCCAGCGGCCCTCGGGCAGTTCGCCCAACTGCAACGGGCCAATACGGGTGCGGAACAGATCGACCACGTGAAGGCCGACTGCTTCGGCCATGCGGCGGATCTGGCGGTTGCGGCCTTCCGTGAGCACGAAGCGGAGCTGCTGCTCGCCGACCAGGGTGATCTTGGCGGGTTTCAACTTGCGGCCGTCCAGGCTCAGCCCATGACGCAGCATGCCCAGCTTGCTGTCCGTGATCTTGCCGCTGACCTTGACCAGGTACTCTTTGTCGAGCTCGGACTCCGGCCCGATGATGGCCTTGGCCAGCACCCCGTCCTCCGAGAGGATCAGCAGCCCGCGGGAGTCCATGTCCAGACGGCCCACAGGCGCCAGCTTGTTCTCGAACCCAGGGATGGCTGGGCTTTCGCCCCACAGAGCGGCCTTGGTCAGCAGGCGCACGGCCGGGACCTGCTTGCCCTCCGGCTGGCCGGACACCACGCCGACCGGCTTGTGGATCACGACGCTGAGGCTCGTCTCGAGCAGATTCTGGGCGCTGTCGTTGAGCACCAGCGTCTGGCCGGCCTCGATCTTGCGACCGGCGTCGTCGACCCGCTGGCCGTCGATGAAGACCAGGCCCTTGGCGATCAGCGCCTCGGCCTCGCGGCGCGAGCAGACGCCGCTCTGGGCGAGCCACTTGTTGACGCGCTGGGGTTCGGGATCGTCGTAGCGGCGGGTCCAGGCCATGGCGTCTCTGTAGGCCGGCCCGGCCGCCGGGCCAAGCGCCCGGCCGGCTATGCGGCGTCGAAGGGCGTGTAGAGGAGCCGCGCCTCGGTCGCCGGGCCGCGCCGTTCGCCCAGGGATTCCACCGCCACCGCGATCAACTTGCCCCCGACAGCGAACACCAGCCGGTCGCCGACCTTTACCGGCCGCGCACACTTGTCGATGCGGCTCTCGGCGCCGCCGCGGGTAAGGCGCACCTTGCCCTCGTCCAGGAATTTGGCGGCCATCGATCGCGTCTTGAAGAACCTGGCGCGCCACAGCCAGACGTCGGCCCTGCAGGCGTCCTCGCTCATGGCTGGGCCTTGGCGCGGGCGGGCTTGCGCCGGCGGCGGGGGCGGCGTTGCGCCGGTGCGGGGGGCGGCTCCTTCAAGGCGGCCAGGGCCGCGAAGGGCGAATGGGGAGAAGGCTTGACCACCGGCTGGGGCTTGGGCTTCTCGCCGCGGCGGCGCCAGACCACGGGCTCGCCGGGCTTTGCCTTGTGGGTGGGGGCGAAGTTCAGGGCGCGCATGATGTCCTTGGCCTGCGTCTCATCCCACCCGAGTTCCTCGCGCGCCTGTGCGGAGAGAAGGCCAGGCTTGGCGGCGGTGCGGAGCAGGGCGTCCAGCCGCTCCAGCGTCTCCACCGGCACGGCGTAGCCCCCTACTGCGCGCAGGCCGAAGGCGGCGAGCACGGTCGGCGGCGGGACGGGCCCGGTCAGGCGGCCGGCGCTGGGCCGTCCCTCGCGCGGCGTGAAGCCCTGGGCGAAGGCAAGCGCCGACGGCTTAAGCAAGGCCGGCATGTAGAGGCTGAAGGCGCCCAGGCGGACGCCCAGCGACTTCAGGGCCCGTCGCTCGACCTGGCTCAGGGCCTTGGCCTCGCCGCGAACCACGGCGCGATCCAGCACGCCGCCGGCCTCCAGCAGGCGATAGGCGATGCCGCGGGCCAGGCCCTTGATCTTGCCAGACGAGATCGCGCCTTCCAGCTTCCGCAGCGGGCCGAGCCGGCGGGCAGCTTCCGACGCCAGGAAAGCCTCGAGCCGGCGCGCGGCGCGCTCGCGGGCTGCGCCTGGGCCGAGCTCGCCATAGAGCCGGACTCGCGGCGCGAACGGCGTGCCGCCCGCGAAGGCGCCGGCCGCTTCGCCGCGCCAGAGCACGACGCCGTCAGGCGTGAACGCGAAGGCGTCATCCGGCTCGGCCGCCAGTTGGCCGAGCCGCTTGGCGATCTCGGGCGCGACCGCAGTCACGGCCGCCGCGCGCAGGGCCTTTTCCTCGATCACGCTTGAGCCCTGGGCCGGCTCGAACGCCACACCCTGGAGCTTGCCGACATACTGGCCTTCGATGGTCACCACGCCGTCGGCGGCGACGCCGGCCAGCACGTCGCCGCGGACGTGCAGGGCGCGCATCAGCACGCTGGTCCGGCGGTCCACGAACCGGGCCATCAGCTTCTCGTGCAGGGTGTCGGAGAGCCGGTCCTCGAGGATCCGGGTCTTGCCCTGCCAGCCGCCGGGATCGGCCAGCCAGTCGGGCCGGTTGGCGACATAGGCGAGGGTCCTCACGCTGGCGAGGCGCGCGGCCAGGGTGTCGATCTCGCCATCGGTGCGGTCGAGATGGCGATACTGCCCGGCGATCCAGTCCTCGGGCACCTTGCGATTGCGGCTGGTCAGCCAGCCGAAGAACTCGCGCGCCAGGCGGATGTGCTCTTCGCCCGAGGTCTTACGGAAGTCAGGGGTCTGGCAGACGTCCCAGAGACGGGTAAGCGCCGACCTGTCGCGGGCGCAGCGGTCGATGACCTCCGGCTCGTCGGCCAGGGCCCTAAGCGTCTTCTCGTCCAGGGCCTCGGCCGAGAGCTTCAGGCCCGGCTGGTTCGGCGGGGCGGCCAGGGAGCGCTGCAGCGCCGCGATGGAGCTGAAGTCGAGGGCCGCGTTGCGCCATTCGGCGCCGGCGACCGGTTCGAACCGATGCTCCTCGACCGCCTCGATCAGGTCGGCGTCCATATCTTCGCACTCGCCGGTGACGCCGAAGGTCCCGTCGCGGGTGAAACGCCCGGCGCGGCCGGCGATCTGGCCGACCTCGGCCGGGTGCAGGAAGCGGGTGCGCCGGCCGTCGAACTTGCGGAGGCCGGCGAAGGCGACATGGTCGACGTCCATGTTGAGGCCCATGCCGATGGCGTCGGTAGCCACCAGGAAGTCGACCTCGCCCGACTGATAGAGCGCGACCTGCGCGTTGCGGGTGCGGGGGCTGAGCGAGCCCATGACCACGGCCGCGCCGCCGCGCTGGCGGCGGATCAGTTCGGCGATCGCGTAGACCTGGTCGGCCGAGAAGGCGACCACGGCCGAGCGGCGCGGCAGGCGGGTGAGCTTCTTGGACCCGGAATAGGTCAGGCGCGAGAACCGCTCGCGGGTGACGATCTCGGCGTCCGGCAACAGGCGGCGGACCAGCGGCGCCATCGCACCGGCGCCCATGAACATGGTCTCGAACCGGCCGCGGGCGTGCAGCAGCCGGTGGGTGAAGACATGGCCGCGCTCGGGGTCGGCGCAGAGCTGGATCTCGTCCACGGCCATGAACTCGACCTGGCGAGATAGCGGCATGGCCTCGACAGTGCAGACGAAATACTGCGCCCTGGCCGGCACGATCTTTTCTTCGCCGGTGATCAGGGCCACGCAGGACGGGCCGCGCAGCTTGACGATCCGGTCGTAGATCTCGCGTGCGAGCAGGCGCAGCGGCAAGCCGATCATGCCGCTGGCGTGGCCCAGCATCCGCTCGACGGCCAGGTGGGTCTTGCCTGTATTGGTCGGTCCGAGCACCGCCACCAACCGGGGCGGGCCAGCGTCCGACGTACGCGCGCTCATGCCCTCAAGGTGGGGCGGGAATCGCGCCGCGGCAAGCGGCTGAGCACATCAGAGACCGCCTGCGGCGGCCCCCTCCGTCTCGCCTGCGGCGATCCACCTCCCCCAGCGGGGGAGGATCGTGGGCCGGCGCAAGATGCTCCCCCATTGGGGGAGCTGACGGCGAAGCCGGCTGAGGGGGCCTCGCCGTCAGGCGAGGTTGGCGCTACTTCGCCGAGGCGATGTAGTTGTCGATCACATTGTCCAGGACGGTCAGCGGCGTGCCGCCGGCGAGCAAGCCCGCGTCATGGAACTTGCGGATGTCGAACTTGCGGCCGAGGGCTTTCTTGGCGCGCTCGCGGCCGTTCAGCCAGGTCATCTTGCCGACCATGTAGCTGCAGGCCTGACCCGGCCAGACGCAGTAGCGCTCGACCTCGGTGATGGCCGCGGTCTCGGCGTCGCCGATGTTGTCGACATAGTACTTCACCGCCTGCTCGCGGCTCCAGCGCTTGGCGTGCATGCCGGAGTCGACCACCAGGCGGACGGCCCGGAACATGGCGTCGTGCAGCATGCCGATGTGGCCCAGCACGTCGTTGTCGTACATGCCCATCTCGACGGCCAGTTGCTCGGCGTAGAGCGCCCAGCCCTCGCTGTAGCCCGAGAAGCCAATCACCTTGCGGATCAGCGGCAGGTCGCCCGCCTCGTTGTTGAGGGCGAGCTGCAGATGGTGGCCCGGAATGCCCTCGTGATAGGTCAGGGTCGGCAGCGTCCAGGCCGGCACCTCGGCGGTGTCACGCAGGTTGATCCAGTAGATGCCGGGCCGCGAGCCATCCAGGCTCGGCGAGAAGTAGTAGCCGCCCGGCGCGCCGGCCTCGGTGGCCGGCGGCACGCGGCGGATTTCCAGCGGCGCCTTGGGAAGCTGGCCGAACCACTGCGGCAGCTTGGCCGAGATCACCTTCACCTGCTCGTTCAGGTGCGCCAGCAGCTCTTCCTTTCCCTTGTCGGTGTTCGGGTAGATCTGCTTCGGATCGGTGGCCATGGCGCGATAGCGCTCGCCCACGGTGCCCTGGGTGTAGCCGGCCTTCTTCATCAGCACGTCGGCCTCCGCGCCCAGGCTTCGCACCAGGTCGAGACCGAGCTTGTGGACCTCGTCCGGCGTGATGTTGGAGGTCGTGTAGTAGCGCAGGCCCAGCCGGTAATACTCGTCGCCGTCCGGCAGGCGCCAGCAGCCGGCGTCGTGGACCGCCTTGGGTCGCAGGCTTTCCAGCACGGCGATCTGGCGCGCCAGCGCCGGCCGGACCTTGTCGGCATAAAGGCCTTCGGCCTGACCGGCCCAGTCGCCGGCGAGGTTCTTTTCCTTGGCGCGGCGGACCAGGCTCGCCACCACCGGAGCCTTTTCGGGCTCGTAGGCCAGGAAGGCCTTCATCTGGGTCAGCGCCTTGTCGATCACGAAGTCCGGCGGGATGACACCAAGGCCGACGTCATGGCGAACGACCTCCGCCTCCTGGTCCATGAGCCGGCCGAAAGCCTCAACGCGCGAGAGATAGGCGTCGGCGTCGTCCTTGGTCTCGATCGAGTGCTGGGTGTCCAGGAAGTCCGGCATCTGCTGGTAGGAGCCAGTGAGCTGGGACAGGACATAGGGCGAGTTGATCCCCTGGCCGCCATACTGGAAGCGGCGGTTCGCGTCGTCCTGAACCGAGAGCACGAAGTCGACGGTGTCGTAGTTGACCGCGTCCATGCCCTTGAGCTGCTTGCGGTCGATGCTCCGCAGCGCCTTCAGGTCGCGGGTGTTGTTCGCCTTGTTCTCGGCCAGCGCGGTCAGCGACCAGTCCGACAGTTCCGACTTGGTCCAGGCCAGGTCGCCCTTGTCGAGGCCCAGGCCGGTGGTCAGTTCCGGCGTGCGGCGGAAGGTCTGCGCCATCGTCTTGTCGAAGAAGGCGTACATCTTCGCGGCCTCACCGGTCGGGGCGGCGGCCATGGCCAATTTCGGCGCGGCGGCCGCGGCGCCGAAGGCGGCGGCGGTGGTCAGAAGTTGACGGCGGCTCTGCATGGAACTGGGCTCCCCCCACTTTTGGTCGTAACAGAAGGGGTTGCTGTTACACCGAAGCTGGGCCCGTGCGCTCGTTAATTCGCGCTAATCCAGGGTGCGCCGGTAGCGCGCCATAGCCAGGGCCGTGACGATGCAGACGAAGGCGGCCAGCGCCACCAGTTCACGCCACATGTCCTCCAGGCCCTGCCCCTTCAGAAGCGCGCCGCGGACGACCCGCAGGAAGTGCGTCACCGGCACCACCTCGCCCAGCGCCTGGGCCCAGGCCGGCATGCCGCGGAAGGGGAACATGAAGCCCGACAGCAGGATCGACGGCAGGATGTAGAAGACGCTCATCTGCATGGCCTGGAGCTGCGTTCTGGCGATGGTGGACATCAGGAAGCCCAACGCCAGGGAGCCGATGATGAAGAGCGCGACCCCGATCGAAAGGCCCAGCCAGCCGCCCATCATCGGCACGTCGAACAGCAGCCGGGCGATGACCAGGATGATCACCGTCTGGATCAACCCCACGACCACATAGGGCGCGAGCTTGCCGACCATCACCTCGATGGGCTCGACCGGCGTCGCGAGCAGGCTCTCCATGGTCCCGCGTTCGGCTTCGCGCGTGACCGACAAGGCGGTCATCATCACCAGGGTCATCGACAGGATGACGCCCAGCAGGCCCGGAACGATATTGAAGGCGGTGACGCCTTCGGGGTTGTAGCGCCGGTGGACGACGACCTCGAAGGGCTGGGCCGGGACCAGCGTCGCCAGCGCGCCCTTCAGATCGTTCGCCAGGGCCTGGGTCGGCAGCGCGGCCAGGGCCGCCACGGCCGGCCCGGTGGCGGAAGGGTCGGCGGCGTCGACCTCGACCAGCATTTGCGCGTCGTCGCTGCGCGCGACGCGCCGGGTGAAGTCCCCGGAGATGGTGACGGCGAACTGCACCTCGCCCCGGCGGACCATGCGATCCAGTTCGGCTGGGCTGCGGGCCTGGGCGACGATGTCGAAATAGGCGCTGTTGGCGAGCGCGGCCGTGATCGACCGGGCGAAGACGCTGTCCTCCTGCACCAGGACGGCGGTAGGCAGATGGCGCGGCTCGGAATTGATGGCGTAGCCGAACAGCAGCAACTGCACGACCGGCATGGCCAGCATCATGGCGTAGGTCAGCCGGTCGCGGGTGAGCTGCTTGAACTCCTTGATCATGACCGCAAGGATCCGCGTCACCGCGCCGCTCATTCTGCTTCACCCCGAAAGAGGCCCTGCGCGGTGTAGGGCGCCCGAGCGCTATCGGCGGCGAGGCCATGCAGCTTTGGTGTCATCCCGGCTGCAGCGAAGCGGAAGGCCGGGACCCATACGCACGGGCGATGGAGGCTCGAACGCAAGCCGTCGCTACTTTCCGCCTTGATCGGTACGTATGGGTCCCGGTCTTCGGCCAGGGGCCGAAACCGGGATGACACGCGAATAAGAAGGGCGTGCCCTCCGAAGCTCCGCCAGGAGCGAAGGAGGCTCATCGGAAGTTGTCCTCGGACGTTTCCATCAGGCGGATGAAGACGTCCTCCAGGCTCGGCTCGACCTCGTTCCAGCGATAGGGCTCGCGTCGGTAGGGGGCGAGGGCGCCCTCCAGCGCAGCGCGGTTGGTTCCGGAGACATGCAGCGACTGGCCGAAGGGCGCGGCCATTTCGACGCCCGGCAGCTTGGAGATCTCCGCCGCCAGGCGATCGATGCCGGGGCCCTCGCCGTTGAAGGTGACGAGGTGGGTCTGGGCGATCACCTGCTCGGCGGTCCCGCGGGCGATGAGCTTGCCGTAGCTGATGTAGGCGATCTCGTGGCAGCGCTCGGCCTCGTCCATGTAGTGGGTGGAGACGAGGACGGTCAGGCCTTCCGCCGACAGGGTGTGGATCTCGTCCCAGAAGGTTCGGCGGGCCTTTGGATCGACGCCCGCGGTCGGCTCGTCCAGCAGCAGCAGGCGCGGCTCGTGCAGGGTGGCGGTGGCGAGCGCGAGGCGCTGCTTCCAGCCGCCCGAGAGCGAC
This sequence comes from Pseudomonadota bacterium, assembly GCA_023445705.1. GTDB lineage: Bacteria > Pseudomonadota > Alphaproteobacteria > Caulobacterales > Caulobacteraceae > Phenylobacterium. The sequence goes on along the minus strand of JAEXKM010000147.1, from coordinate 1,459 downwards.
CCGGCCAGTTGCCGGCGGCGCTCGACCAGTCCCAGCCGTTCGAGGGCCTGGTCCACCCGCTGCCCGCGTCGGTCGAGACCGTGGACCCGGGCGGAGAACTGCAGGTTCTCCTCGATGGTCAGGTCCTCGTAGAGCGAGAACTTCTGGGTCATGTAGCCGGCGCGGCGCTTGATGAGATTGGCCTGCGTGATGATGTCGAGACCCAGCGCCGTGCCCTCGCCGCTGTCGGGCGTTAGCAGGCCGCAGAGCATCCGCAGCGTCGTGGTCTTGCCAGAGCCGTTAGGGCCCAGGAAGCCGCAGATCTTCCCCTCTTCCACCTGCAGCGAGACGTCCTGGACGACGCGCTTGTCGCCGAAGCTCTTGTTCAGCCCGCGCACGTCGATGGCCAGGGTCACTTGCGCGGCTCCAGCGGCGCCACATCGACCGGTTGGCCTGGGTTGAGCCGGGCCGAGGGCGTGGCCTCGACCAGATAGACCAGCCGGTCGCGGGCCTCGCGGCTGTAGATGACCGGCGGGGTGAACTCCGGCCTGGGACTGATGAAGCTGATCTTCGCGGTCAGCCCGGCGGGGCAGCCGTCGCAGGAGAACTCGACCTGGTCGCCGACCTTGTAGGCGGCCAGGGACGGCTCGGGCACGAAGAAGCGCAGGCGAATACGGTCGTCCGGCAGCAGGGCCAGGATCGGCTGGTTGGCCGCCGTCCATTCACCGCGCTGGAAGAAGACGTCCTCGACCCGCGCAGGGCCGGGGGCATGCGGCGATGCGTCCGACAGCCTCGCCTGCGCCGCGCCGAGCACGGCGCCAGCCTGCCGGACCCGGCTATCGGCGGCGCGGATCTGGTCCTCGCGGGCGCCGAGCGCGGCGGCTTCCCGCTGACGCTTGGCGGCCGCGACCTGGGCGACGGCGGCGTCGTAAGTCGCCTGGGCGTTGTCGAGCTGCGCCTTGGAGTAATAGCCCTTCTGCGCCAGTGGGCGGACGCGGCGAAGGACCGCCGCGGCGTCGCGCACGGAAGCCTCGGCGGCGGCGACGTTGGCGTCGAAGACCGCCAGTTCCACCGGGCGCTGGCCCTTGCGTGCGTCCGCCGCCTGGGCTTCTGCGGCGGCGACCTCGGCCTGCGCCTGGTCGCGCTGCCCGCGGAGCTGCGAAGGGTCGACGACGAAAAGCTGCTGGCCCGCCTTCACGCGATCGCCTCGCTGCACGAAGACCTGATCGACCCGGCCGGCGACGGGCGAGGCGAGATAGAGCGGCTCGCCCTCGATGTAGCCGGAGAGCATAGGGGTCTTGCCTAGCCGGGGGAGGGCCCAGAGAGCCACGATCAGCGCCGCGCCGACCAGGAGCAGGCCTATGATGAGAAGGCGCTGGGGTTTCACTCGGCCGGCTCCGGATGACGACTGACGCCTCGTAGCCAGAGTTCCACGTGCTGCTGGGCGAGGGCTGGGATGTCGAGCGGCGCGGCGCCGATG
>JAEXKM010000288.1 GCA_023445705.1 Pseudomonadota bacterium | reverse complement strand
CGCCCGAGATCCCGGCCGCGACCTTCAACGCCGGCGACACGATCCACCAGGGCCTGGAAGCCGGGCTCGACTGGCGGATGGGGCCGGTGCGGCTGCGCCAGACCTACACCTGGTCCGACTTCAGGTTCGAGGGCGATAGCGTCTATGGCGACAACCGCCTGCCGGTGGTTCCCGAGCACCTCTATCGGGCCGAGCTACGCTACGATCATCCGCAGGGCTGGTTCGTCGCCCCCTCCCTGGAGTGGTCCATGGCCGACACCTATGTCGACTACGCCAACACCCTGAAGGCACCGGGCTATGCGATCTGGTCGCTGAACGCCGGCTGGCGTGGGCCCGACGGAGTCAGCCTGTTCGTCGAAGCCCGCAACCTGGCCGACAAGCGCTATGTGTCGAACTTCTCGGCGGTGACGGACGCCAGCGCGCCGGGCGTCTCGACGGCCGTATTCTTCCCCGGCGAAGGCCGCTCGGTGTTCGGAGGCGTGGCATGGGCGTTCTGAGGCGATATGGACTCGCGGCGGCGCTGATGCTGACGCCCTCGCTCGCCGCTGCGCACATCGTGGCCGATCCGGGGACTTCGACGGCAGGAGCCTATCAGCCGGTGGTGTTCCGTGTCGGCCATGGCTGCGGCAGCGCGCCGACCACGGCGGTGCGGGTCGAGATTCCAGCCGAGATGGCTTCGGCGCGGCCCCAGGCCAAGCCGGGCTGGCGGCTGGAGATCGAAAGGGCCGGCGACAAGGTCCTGGCGGTCACCTGGCGCGGCGAACTGCCCGACGAGCAATTCGACGAGTTCGCGATCCTGCTCAAACTGCCCGATGCCGCGGCCACCTATTACTTCCCGACGGTCCAGACCTGCGGTCAGCAGGAAAGCCAGTGGACCGAAATCCCGGCCGCCGGCGAACGGCCGTCCCATCCTGCGCCCTCCCTGGTCGTGGCCCCCAAGGCGGGCCAGACCCAAACCCATCAGCACTAAGGAGAATCCGGTGCGCCACTTCATCACCGCAGCCGCCATCACCCTGGCCCTGGTCGGAACCGCCCAGGCCGCGAGCTATCGTCTGGGGTCCATCGAGGTCGCCAATCCGTGGAGCCGGCCGGCGGCCGCCGGCGGGAACGGCGCGGGCTTCATGGTCATCACCAACCGCGGGACCAAACCCGACGCCCTGAAGGCCGTCGAGACGCCGGCGGCGCACAAGGCCGAGATCCACCTGAGCTCGATGACCGACGGCGTCATGCGCATGCAGCGCCAGGACACCGGCGTGGCCATCGCGCCGGGCAAGGCGGTCACCCTGGCGCCCGGCGGCTATCACATCATGCTGCTGGGCCTCACCAAGCAGCTCAAGAGCGGCGACAAGGTCCCCGCGACCCTGGTTTTCCAAAGCGGGGCGCGGCTCAAGGTGGAGTTCCAGGTCGCCGCGAGCGCGCCCGGCGCGGCCAACCCTATGGCCGGGCACGAACATCACTGACCCGTTGTGGCGCAAGGCGTCGAGGCGGCGTTGACAGCGCCGCCCACGCTGTCGTCTATGCCCCCCATATTTTAGTTATGGAGGATCGCCATGGTTTGGAATTACGCAAACCTCTGGGAGTCCGTCGCCGCGGCCACTCCCGATCGCATCGCCCAAATCCAGGGCGACCGCAGCATTACCTGGAAGGATTTCGACCGCCGCGCCAACGCGCTGGCCAAGGCCATGGTCGACGCCGGCCTTTCGAAGCAGTCGAAGGTCGCCGCCTATCTTTATAATGGGCCGGAATACATCGAGACCTATTTCGCCGCCTTCAAGGCCGGTCTGGTCCCGTTCAACACCAACTATCGCTATGGCGGCGACGAACTGACCTACCTGTTCGACAACGCCGACGCCGAGGCGGTGGTGTTCCATTCGTCCTTCGCCGAGATGGCCGACAAGGTGCGCGGCCGCCTGCCGAAGGTGAAGGTCTGGATCGCGGTCGCCGAAGAAGGCCACCCGGTTCCCGACTGGGCCAAGGACTACGATTCGATCGTCGCGGCTGGCGCCGACCATTACGAAGCGCCGTGGGGCCGTAGCGCAGACGACCTGCTGATCATGTACACCGGCGGCACGACCGGCATGCCCAAGGGCGTGATGTGGCGTCAGGAAGACCTGTTCAAGGGCCTGGGCGGCGGGGCCAACCTGTTGCTGGGCCTCCCGGCGATGGAGCGCGTCGAGGAAGCCGGCGAGCGCGCCAAGGCGGTCGATGCGACCGGCGCGCCGATGAACATCACCATTCCCGTCGCGCCGCTGATGCACGCTACCGGCCAGTTCATCTCGTTCGGCACGCTGATCGCCGGCGGCGCGGTGGCGACCCTGCCCGGCCGCAAGTTCGATCCGGCCGTGCTGTTCGACGAAGTCGAGCGCCTGGGCGTGTCGAGCCTGATCATCGTCGGCCCGGCCTTCGCCGCGCCGATGCTGGACACCCTGAACGCCAATCCCGGCCGCTGGACCCTGCCCAGCCTGAAGCGCATCGCGTCCTCCGGCGCCATGTGGGGCCTGGAGAACAAGCAGGGCCTGCTGAAGCACATCCCCAACGTCATGCTGATGGACAGCCTGGGTTCGTCTGAAGCGCTGGGCCTGGCCTCGTCGACCTCGGGCGGCGGCGCGGCGGCCAGCACGGCGAAGTTCGCCACCGGCCCGAACGCGGCGGTGTTCACCGAAGAAGGCGAACGCGTGCAGCCGGGCTCCGGCGTCCGCGGCCTGGTCGCCGTCGGCGGCCATACGCCGATCGGCTACTACAAGGACGAAGAGAAGTCGGCGAAGACCTTCCGGATCTTCGAAGGCACGCGCTGGAGCGTGCCGGGCGACTGGGCGACCGTCGAGGCCGACGGCTCTATCACCCTGCTGGGCCGCGGCTCGCAGGTGATCAACACCGGCGGCGAAAAGGTCTTCCCGGAAGAAGTCGAAGAGGCGCTGAAGCGCTTCCCGGGCGTCCGCGACGCGGCGGTCGTCGGCCTGCCCGACCCGCGCTTCGGCGAGCGTATCGGCGCCATCGTGGACTTCGTGGGCGAAAACCCGCCGAGCTTGGCCGACCTGTCGGCCCACGTGAAGGGCTTGCTGGCCGACTACAAGGCGCCGCGCGAACTGGTTCTGGCCCCCGTGGCCCGCGCCCCGAACGGCAAGCTGGACTACAAGGCGCTGAAGGCCCAGGCGCTGACCGCGCTTGGTGCTACCGCTTAGCGTAACAAAAAAGTAACGTGCCTTGGAGGGCGCGGCGGGTTCACCGTCGCGCCACCTTTTTCCAAGACCTCTGAAGGCTCGAAACTTGATCAAGACCCTATGGCTGGGCGCGGCCTCCGCCGCGGCCCTGTTGTGTGCGTCGGCTCCGGCCCTGGCCGCCGACCTTCCCGATCTTTCCAAGGCCCCGCGCATGGGCCCCTGGGGCTTCGACATGGCGGGCCGCGACACCTCGATCGCCCCCTCCAAGGACTTCTTCGACTACGCCAACGGCGTCTATCTGAACAATCTGGAGATCCCGGCGGACCGGTCGCGCTATGGCGCGTTCGACGCCCTGCAGGAGCTGTCGCAGCAGCGCATGCGCGCCGTCGCCGAAAAGGCCGCGGACAATAGCGCGGCCAGCGGAGACGAAGCCAAGGTCGGCGCCTTCTATCACAGCTTCATGGACGAGGCCGCGGTCAACGCCGCCGGCGCCAAGCCGCTGGCCGCGGACCTGGCCGCCATCAAGGCCGCCAAGGACAAGACCGAACTCGCCCGGCTGATGGGCGGCACCATGCGGAAGTTCGGCGGCTCGTTCTTCGGCGCCTATGTCCACGACGACGCCAAGGATCCCGAGCGCTACACCGCCTATCTGTTCCAGGGCGGGCTCTCGCTGCCCGACCGCGACTACTATCTGGAAGACCGGTTCAAGACGCAGAAGGCGGCCTACGAGGCCTATGTCGCCAAGATGCTGGGTTTGGCCGGCTGGCAGAAGCCCGCCGAGTACGCCAAGGCCATCGTCGCCATGGAGACCGAGATCGCCAAGGCGTCCTGGACCCGCGCCGAGCGCCGCGACGACGACAAGACCTACAACCCCTTCGAGGTCGACAAGCTGCAGGCCTATGCGCCGGGTTTCGACTGGAAGGCCTTCCTGGACGGCGCCCACCTGTCGCAGGCGAACCGGGTGATCGTGGCGGAGAACACCGCCTTCCCGAAGATCGCCGAGATCTACGCCAAGACTCCGCTGGACGTGCTGCAGGCGTGGTCGGCGTTCAGCCTGGCAGACCAGGCCGCGCCCTATCTGTCGAAGACCTTCGAGGACGCGAACTTCGAGTTCCGGAGCAAGACGCTTTCGGGCACGCCGGTCCAGCAACCGCGCTGGAAGCGCGCCGTGAACGCCACCGACAGCAACCTCGGCGAGGCGCTCGGCAAGCTCTACGTCGAGGCCTACTTCCCGCCGGAGAGCAAGGCGAAGATGGAGGAGCTGGTCGCCAACATCCGGGTGGCGATGAAGGGCCGCATCGAGAAGCTCGACTGGATGAGCCCGGAGACCAAGACCAAGGCCCTGGAGAAGCTCGCCAAGTTCCGCGTGAAGATCGGCTATCCTGACAAGTGGCGTGACTATTCGGCGCTGCAGATCAAGGACGGCGATCTCTACGGCAATATCGAGCGCGCGACCGCCTTCGAGTGGGATTATCGCGCCGCGCGCTACGGCGGCCCGGTGGATGACGACGAGTGGGGCATGACCCCGCCGACTATCAACGCCTACTACCAGCCGACCAAGAACGAGATCGTCTTCCCGGCCGCGATCCTGCAGCCGCCGTTCTTCGATCCCGACGGCGACCCGGCGGTGAACTATGGCGGCATCGGCGGCGTGATCGGCCACGAGATCACCCACGGCTTCGACGACCAGGGGCGCAAGTCGGACGGCGACGGACGGCTGACCGACTGGTGGACGGCCGAGGACGCGGCGAAGTTCAACGCCCAGGCGGCCAAGTTCGGCAAGCAGTACTCCGCGGTCGAGGTCCTGCCCGGCGCGCACATCAATGGCGACCTGACCATGGGCGAGAACATCGCCGACCTGGGCGGGCTGCTGTTGGCGCTGGACGCCTACCACCTGTCGCTGAAGGGCAAGCCGGCTCCGGTCATTGAAGGCGTGACCGGCGACCAGCGGGTTTTCCTGGGGTGGGCCCAGGTGTGGCGCGGCAAGTATCGGGACGACCGCATGCGCCAGCAGCTCGTCACCGACCCCCACTCCCCGCCCAAGTACCGGGTGCAGGTTCCGGTGAAAAACATCGACGCGTTCTACGACGCGTTCGGGGTGAAACCCGGCGATGGAATGTACCTGGCGCCCGCCGACCGCGTGCGGATCTGGTGAGTTCGCGGAGGCGGGGCCAGCTCCCCGCCTCTAATTTTGACTCTTTTGTCAAAAAAGTTTTGAGGCAAAAAATTGGCCCGCTGCGGGGGATAATCGCAGCGGGCCTCTTTTTGAGCAGTCGCTCTTATTGAGCGGGCGTTTCCTCCCCGAAACGCCGGAGACTGTCGGACTTAGTGGCCGTCATGTCTCTCGCAGGTGTGAGGAAACGGCAATTTCTGACCCAAGTCAATGCAGCGAAACCGTTACGAGGTGCAAATTTCGATCAGATTTGCGCGAGCGGCACATTTTCCTACCGCGACCGGAATCTTTTTGACGCCAACGTCAATTCTACACCCGCTGGCGTAGCGACAGCGCCGCATCACAACCCGTCTCGTAAACGAAATCCGGCCGGCTGGCGGTGACAGGGCCGATTCCAGCGGCGGCCAGAGCCATGGACGCGTCCGCGATCCATCCGGCAGGCGTGAGCAGACCGTTCGGACGCCGGCTGGCGCCGCGGGCCACGAGCGCCTCGACGATCGGGGCCTCGCGAGCCGGATCAGCCGGCCAGGTCAGCATGGCGCTTTCCTTGGCGGCGGCGCGGGCCTCCAGGATCCGGAGCAGCCGTTCGGCCGCGTCGAGCTGTTCAGGGTTCCACCCGATGCGCAGGCTGGCGGCGAGCTGCGCCTGGCTCTTCAGGATGACCCCGTCGGCAAGGATCTTCAGACCGTTCGCCTGCAGGGTCGCGCCGGTGGTGGTGATGTCGACCACAAGCTCGGCGGAACCGGCGGCCGGAGCGCCCTCGGTGGCGCCGCCGGATTCGGTGATCCGATAGTCGGCGACCCCGTGCCGGGCGAAGAAGGACCGGGTCTGGGTCAGATATTTGGTGGCGACCCGCATACGCCGGCCGGACCGCGCCAGGAGGTCGTGCCCGACCTCTTCCAGGTCGGCCATCGTCTCGACGTCGATCCAGCTTTTGGGGACCGCGACGACCAGGTCGGCGCGGCCAAAGCCCAGGGCGCGGAGCAGCAGCACACGGGCGTCGACGTCCCCGCCGCGTTCACGCAGCAGATCCTCGCCGGTGATCCCGAGATGGACATCGCCGAGATCTAGCGCCTCGGCGATATCGCCGGCCGAGAGCAGGCGCACCTGGATGCCCGAGACGCCCTTCAACTCGGCCATGTAGCCGCGCGATCCTCCGGCCACGGACAGCTTCAGCCCGCAGTCGGCCAGCCACTCCTCGACCTGTTCCTTGAGGCGCCCCTTGGACGGGACCGCCAGGATTAGGGGTTCGCTCATGCCTCGCCTCCCGCCCAAGCCCGCCAGGGCCGGACCATGCAACCCACGGCCCGCGCGCCGGCCGCGCCGCCCAGGCGCGCCGGCAGGCCGTCATAGCGACCGCCGACGGCGACCGCGCGCTCCGGATCCAGCGCTTGGGAGCGAACCTCGAAGCTGAGGCCATCGTAATAGTCGAAGGCGTGGCCGAGAGCGGACGCGAAGCGGATGCGGTCAGCGGGCACGCCTCCTTGCCCCAGCAACGCCAGACGCTCCTCCCAGGCGGCGAGCGCCGCGTCGAGCGTACCGGGACGCTGGCCGCCGATGGCCTTGATGGCGGCGAAGGCCGCCGCGGGCCGATCCTCGACGGCCAGGAACTGGCGGATCGCATCGGCTTGAGCCGCGGTCAGCGACGGAGCCCGAGCGGCCTCCGCGCGCCGGATCAGGCGCTGCGCGATCTCGGCCGGGCCGCGCCCGCCGACGGGGTCGATGCCGGCCAAGCCCCACATTTCCTCAAGCACCGTAGCGGCGTCGGCTTCCGACAGACCCGAAAGCAGGCCGGCGAGCCGGGCGCCTTCGGTCACGGCGGGCGGTGGGTTCTCGGCGCGGGCGAGTTCGGCGGCGAGCAGGCGCGGGCGAGCGGCGACCCGCTTCAAGCGGGCGGCCAGCGGCTGGGCCAGGTCGAGCGCGTCGATGAAGGCGGCGAACAGGGCGATGTCGCCCAGCCAGAGCGAGAGATCGCTGCGGCCGCCCGCCGAGGCCGAACGCCAGGCCAACAGCGCGATCTCTGCGTCGGCGACGACGGGCGAGGCGCCGTCCTCGTCGAAGCGCTCCAGCCCGATCTGGCGAAACTCCTCGGCGCGGCCGGGCTCGGGCGAGGCGCGGAAGGCCTTACCCTCATAAAAATAGCGGCCGGAGGACCGACCGCTTTCCAAGTGCTGACGCACCACCGGGACGGTGAAGTCCGGGCGCAGGCAGGTTTCCTGCCCGCCTTCGGACTGCACCACGAACAGGCGCGCGCGCATGGCCTCGCCGGCCAGCTCGAGCAGCAGGCCCAGCGGCTGCAGGATCGGAGCATCGACCGTTTCAGCGCCGAGCGCCTCGAAAGGCGCGCGGATCGGAGCCAGGGCGTCGACCGGAACGGCGGGTTCGGCCCTCATGCCTGCGCCTCGATGATCTTGCGGACGGCGGCCACGAGCTGCCCACGATCGATCGTCTGCTGACCCGGACGCTGCTCGCGCCATTCGGCGTTATCGGTCACGCCCGCCGAGAGCGCGCGGCCGAGGTCCAGATCCTTGATCGTCACCTTGCCGGCGGCGATCTCGTCCCCGCCCAGCATGATAGCGGCCGGCGCCATGCGGCGGTCGGCGTACTTCATCTGGGCCTTCATTCCGGAGGACCCCAGATAGACCTCGGCAGGGATGCCGGCGGCGCGCAGTTCGCCCACCACCTGGAAGTAATGGGACATGTCGTCCTGGCTGAAGGCGATGACCACCACCGGGCCACGCGCCTCGCCGCCGAGTTCGCGGCCGGCCGCGCGCAGCGCCGAAGCCAGGCGGGAGACGCCGAAGGAGAAGCCGGTAGCCGGCGTCCGCTCGCCGGTGAAGCGGGCGACCAGGTCGTCATAGCGGCCGCCGCCGCCGATGGAGCCGAAGCGCACCGGCTGGCCCTTGTCGTCCTTGGTCGGAAGCAGCAGCTCGGCCTCGAAAACCGCGCCTGTGTAGTATTCCAGCCCGCGGACGATCGAGGGATCGAACATCGCCCGATCAGCGCCGACGCCCAGGCTGGCCAAGGCCTTGTCGATGGCCGCGAGCTCGGCGAGCCCCTCATCGCCCTCGGCCGAACCGCCGATGACCGCGGCGATCTTGTCGAGGGTCTCCGAGCGGCCGGAGGCGCCGGCGGCGGTGAAGGCCAGGACCGCTTCGGCGCCGGCGGTGCTGAGCCCCGCCCCCTTGGTGAAGGCGCCGCTCTCGTCCTTGCGCCCCTCGCCCAGCAGCAGGCGGACGCCTTCCGGACCCAGGCGGTCGAGCTTGTCGACGGCGCGCAGCACGCCGAGCTTCTGAGCCTCGTTGGTGACGCCGGCCG
>JAEXKM010000476.1 GCA_023445705.1 Pseudomonadota bacterium | reverse complement strand
TCATGCCGCCCGCGCCGTTGCAATCAGTAGGTCCAGGTCACTTCGACGCCATAGGTGCGCGGGGCGCCGTACTTGCCGAACAGGGTGGTGAAGGCGTCGGGCGCGGTGCCCAACTGATACTCCTCCTTCAGCAGGTTGTCGGCGTAGGCCGCCACCTGCCAGCGGTCGTCGGGAGCGAGCCAGGCCACCCGGGTGTTCACTAGGGTATAAGCCTTCTGGTGGAACACCTCGGCGTTCGAGGTGTCGGAATATTGGTCACCGCGATAGGAGACCGTCATCCGGCCGGTGAGCGCGCCCATGCCGTCGGGAAGGTCGCGCGTGTAGTCGACCGTCGCCGAGGCCGTGACCTTCGGCGCGTATTCCAGCCGGTTGCCGGAATAGTCGACACCGACCCCGCCGCCGTCCTTGAACTCCTTGTACTTGGCGTGCAGCCAGGCCGCCTGGAGGTTGATGTTGAGGCCGCGGGCGAGGTTCGCGTCGATCGACACTTCCGGACCGTAGGTCTCCACCTCACCGGCGTTGGTCAGGGCCAACTCGATGCGCGGCGGGGTGCTGTTGGGCACCATCCGGAACTGGCTGACCTGATAGTCGGAATAGCGGGCGTAGAAGATGTCGGCGTTGACCCGCAGGCGGCGCTCGAAGGCGTTGAACTTGGCGCCCACCTCGAAGCTGTCGACGGTCTCCTTGCCGAGCCGCAGCGGGCCGCCCAGCGCCTGGGTGGTCAGGTAGTCGGCGTTGAAGCCGCCCGATTTCACCCCCCGCGCATACTTGGCGTAATAGGTCTGGTCCTCGGTCGGCTGGAAGTTCAGGCCGATCATCGGCGAGACCGAGCTTTCGCTGAGGCTGTCCTTGAAGCCCAGGACATTGGCGATGTTGCTGGTCGGCGGGCCCACATCGCTGCTCTGGTTCAGGGTGAGCTTCTTGTTCTCGTAGTTGAACCGCAGGCCGCTGTTGAGGATCAGGGTCGGAGTCAACTGGTAGTCGACGGCGGCGAAGACCGCGTAGCTGGAGTTCTTCACGCTGGGGTTGGTGCGGATCATCGAGCCGCCCGGCACGCCGAACAGAACGCCCAGCGAGTCGTAGGTCAGCCGCCGGTCGTTGACCCCGTCCGTCCTCAGGAAGAAGGCCCCGAGGATATAGCGCAGCCTGGCTTCTGGATCATTGGAGGCAAGCCGCACCTCCTGGCTGAGCGTCTGATAGCTGTCGTCGTAGTTGAAGTGCGCCAGGTCCAAGGCGGAGTGGTCGAGATCGACGTTCCAGGTGCGCGCGGAGTCGCGGTAGCCGGACACCGATGAGAGGGTCACGGACCCGAGATCATAGGTCAGGGTCAGGGCGCCGCCGACGTTACGATTGTAGTCGAACTCCGGATAGTTGTCGTCGACCACGAACGGGCGGTCGGCCGGGGAGGCCGGCGGGCCGGAGTTGAAGGTGTCGCTGAGCGCCTCGCCATTGACCTTGTGGGAGAGCTGGCGGGAATAGTCGAAGGACAGGTCGGCGGTGAAGTCGTCTGTGGGCTTCATGCGGACCTGCAGGCGCATGGAGCGGCTGTTGATGTCGTCCACGTCGCGGCCGAGCGTTACGTTGTCGATGAAGCCGTCGCGGTGCTCGTAGGCCGCCCCCAGCCGCACCAGCACCTTGCCGTCGGCCAGCGGGATATTGACCATGCCGTCCAGCCGTTGCTGGTTTTTGTTGCCGTAGGCGCCGGTCACGCGGGCCTCGATGTCGTCCACCGGCGCCCGGGTCACCAGATTCACGGCGCCGGAGACGGTGTTCTGGCCGTAGAGATAGCCCTGAGGCCCCCGCAGCACCTCGACCCGTTCCAGATTGGAGAGCACCGCGTCGGCGGCCATCGGCTGGCCGATATAGACCCCGTCCAGATAGATGCCGGTGCGGGTGTCGAAGGCCACGGTGCGGCCGCCGCCGCCCACGCCGCGGATATAGACTGTGCGGACCGAAACGTTGTCGCTGACTTGGAAGTTGGGGGTGAGCGTCTGCAGCCCCCCAAGATTGGTGATCTGGCTGCGCGCCAGGCTGTCGGCGGTCACCGCGGTGATCGAGATCGGCACGTCCTGCAGGTTTTCCGTCCGCTTCTGGGCGGTCACCACCAGTTCCTCCAGCTCCGAGCTCTCCTGAGCATGGGCTGTGGAGACGGCCAGGGCCGACGCGCCGCCGAGCAGGACGGCCAGGGTGAGGGCTCGCCGTCGAGCCCGGAGGGAAGCACGCAACATCATGGTCAGGTCCTTGGAGAGAGACGGGGAGGAGATCAGGCGGACAGGCCTGGAGGACGCCGTTCGGCCCAGGGCGCGGCCTGCTCGAGCGTTCCGGCGATGCGGAACAGCAGGTCCTCTCGGCCGAAGTCGGCGACGGCCTGAACGCCGATCGGCAGTCCGTTCGAACTCCAGCCCATGGGGATGGAGGCGCCGGGTTGGCCGGTCATGTTGAACGGAGCGGTGTAGGCGACCGCGTTGATCGCGCGGTTGGGATCGTCGGTGGGCGGCGCCTGCAGCGAGGCCAGGCTCGGCGCCGGCGTCGGCGTGGTCGGCGTCAGCAGGATGTCGTAGTCGGCCCACCAGGATTTCATCCGGCGCGACCAGCTATGGATGGACTCCATCGCCGCGACATAGGCGCTGGCCGGCAGGGCGCGGCCGCCCGCGAGGGCGGCGGCCGCCGCCGGCATTAAGTCTCCGGGGCTGGGTTCGACGCCTGTGCGGCGGATCAGGTCCTCGATCTCGTAGGCGATCCAGGCGGTGATCACCGTGCCAAGCCAGGCGGGGTCCAGCTCCGCATAGGCCGCTGGGTGGGCGTGCTCCACAGCGCAGCCGGCTAGCTGAAGGCAGGCGCCTGCGGCCAACACCGCCTGGGCGCTCTGGGGATCGACCGGGCCGCCGAGCGGGTTGTGGGTCAGGACGCCGACCCGCAGGCCGGCGGCGTCGCCCGTCACCTCGCTCAGATAGGAATTGGGCGTGGACGGCGCGGCATAGGGGTCCCCCGGGCCTGGGCGCGAGAGCCAGTCCAGCAGCAGGGCGCTGTCGCGCACCGAGCGGGTCAGGACGTGGCGGCACACAAGGCCGCCCCAGGGATCGGCCTCGGCAGGCGCGTTGGAGACCCGGCCGCGGCTCGGCTTTAGGCCGAACAGGCCATTATAGGCGGACGGTATGCGGATCGAGCCGCCCCCGTCGCCCCCATGGGCGACGGGGGTCATGCGCGCGGCCACCGCGGCGCCGGATCCGCCGCTGGAGCCGCCGGCGCTGTAGTCGGTGTTCCACGGGTTGCGGGTGACGCCATGGGCGTCGCTGACCGTGTTCACCTGCATGCCGAGTTCCGGCGTGGCGGTCTTGCCGACGATGATCAGGCCGGCGCGGCGCATCTGGGCGATGGCGTGGGAATCGACCGGTTCGCGCCAGCCCAGCTTCTTCAGATAGAGTGAGCCTCCGAACCAGGGATCGCCCGCGGAGCTGCCGTCCAGGTCCTTGACCAGGGCGGGCACGCCTCGCAGCGGGGTGTCGACCAGCGCAGGGTCGTCGGCGGCCGCGAGCGCCTTGTCGTAGAGCTTATGGACCACAGCGTTGAGCGCCGGATTGCGCGCCTCGATGCGCGCGATGGCGGCCTCGACCAGCTCCCGGGCCGAGGCCTCACCCGACTTGACCAGCTCCGCTGACGCCATGGCGTCCAGATTTTCGATGTCCAAACTTCAAGTTCCTTGTGAAGTAGGTAAGCGGGTATGTTCGGCAGTGGCCGAATAACGACCTCGAAGTACTTAAAATCTCGACGAATGGGCGTGCTAATATGCAACCAGGTCGTAAGTAATATTGTATTTGGAAAACGATCCCTGCACGCGGCGCGTGCCGACGCGGCCTCCACCGCCTTGAGGTGTGAGGTTCCGGGGCTAATCTAAAAGGCGGTAAAATAAGGAGTATCTGGGAATCTAGAGTCCTATGAAGCGATCATTTCGGCCTCCAAAGCAGCCCGTCGATGGCTGGGTATAAAATGTAAGTCATCACTAGCAATACAAATGATTGCTGTGTATTTGAAATGTCAAGCCAGGATGTGAAGGATCGTGGCGATCGGGGGGCGGCGCCTGATTGGCGGGCGCAGCGCATCCTCCAGGAGGAGCAAATGCCGCCTATGCAGTTGGGACCCGGGCGCCTGGTCGCCTTCGCATCACCGAGCGTCGCGCTGGCCGCCCTGGGGCTGCCGTTGGTGATCTATCTGCCGACCTTCTATTCGACGAAGGTGGGACTGCCGCTCGCCGCCGTGGGGCTCGCCTTCCTAGTGGTCCGGCTCTTGGATATCGGCCTGGACCCGATCCTTGGCGGGCTGATGGATCACACCCGAACCCGTTTCGGCCGGTTCCGGCCCTGGCTGGCCGTTGGCGCGCCTGTGCTGATGGGAGCGGCCTGGGCGCTCTTCAATCCTCCCGAGGGCGCGAGCTTCGCCTATCTGGTGGCGGCCCTGCTCGCGACCTATGTCGGCTACTCGATCTGCTACCTGGCCCAGCTCTCCTGGGGAGCGGCGCTCAGTTCGGACTACGACACCCGCTCGAGGATCTTCGCCTGGTGGCAGGGCGCGAATCTGGCGGGCGTGATCCTGGTGCTGGCCATTCCGGCCTTGCTGCCGGCGGCGCGCAACGATCCGACCTTTGCGGTGAACGCCATGGCGGTGTTCATCCTGGTCAACCTGCCGATCGGCGCCTTGCTGGCGCTGACCCTGGTGGGGGAGCCCGCGCCGCCGCCGGCGCTGGCTCGGCCCAAGACCGGGGCCAAGGACTATCTGCGCCTGATCCTGAAGCCCACCATCCGCCGGCTGTTGGCCACCGATCTCATCATCGGGACCGCCGTCGGCATGAATGGCGCGCTGTTCTTCTTCTATTTCCTGGCGGTGAAGCAGCTAGAGCCGGCCAACGTCACCCTGCTTCTCTTCACCAACATGGTGGGCTCGCTCTGCGGCACGCCGCTGTGGAGCTGGCTCACCGGCCGCATCGGCAAGCACTGCGCGGCGGCCGTCGCCTTTACGGGGTATGCGGTCTCGCTGGCGGTCATCGACCTTACGCCTGCGGGCCATGTGGCGCTCGGAGCGGTGATCCTGTTCCTGGCCGGTCTGACCCTGTCGGCCGGTCCGTTCCTTCTGCGCTCGATGATGGCCGACGCCGGCGACGAGGACCGGCTGGAGGACGGCCTGGACCGGACCGGCCTGCTCTCGGCGCTGTTCGCCGGCACCCATAAGCTGGGATCGGCCCTGGCGCCTGGAGTGACCTTCATCGCCCTGCAGGGCTTCGGCTTCGATCCCACCGCGGCGGCGCAGCCGGATCAGGCGCTGCTCGGCCTTCGCCTGCTCTATGTCTGGTCGCCTCTGGTGCTGGGAGCAGGGTGCGCCCTGATGATCCTCAGGCATCCGCTCACCGCCGCGCGCCACGCCGAGATCCGCCATGCCCTGGCGGAGAGAGACGCAGCGCTGAAATCGGCGCAGACCGGCTAGTCGAGGCTGGTGGTCGCTGGCCTGGACCGATATCTCTCCTCGCAAGCCCGGAGCGCCGGCGCGGATCGCGGGAGGAAACTTGAAGGTCGAGAGCCAGCGCAACTGGGCGCGGGTCGCCGTCGCGGCCAAGGCGCAGCCCGCGCAGCGGCGGTCGCGCGTGACCTATGACCGCATCCTGAAGGCCACCGGCGAGCTTCTGGAGGAGGTGGGCATGGAGCGCATCTCCACAAATCTTGTGGCGGAGCGGGCAGGGGTGAGCCCTGCGGCGCTCTACCGCTACTTCCCCAACAAGTACGCCCTGGTAGTGGCCCTGGCCGAGTGGGTGGCGCAGGTCTCCAACCGGCCGATCGCCGAATGGATCCAGGCGGGCGGGCTGGAGACGCAGACCCTGGACGAGGCCGTCGCCAAGAACTTCGAGATCCAGAAGCGGGTCACCGACATCATCCGGGACTTTCCAGGCGGCCCTTGGATCGCCCGCTCCATGCGCGCCCTTCCCGTCCTTCGCGAGGTCGCCAACCGGGCGCGGCGGGACGTCGTGGATCAGCTGTTCGCCATCCAGCATCGCCGCTATCCGCACGTGCCCGAGGCCGAACTGCGCGCCGCCATTCGCCTCTCCACCGAAGTGCTGTCCACGAACTCCCTGATGGTGCTGGAGGACCCCGAACTCGACGCCGATAGCATGCTGCGCGAGGCCTGCCTGATGGTGGCGCTCTACTACGAGGCGCTCGACGCCCGTCACCCGCGCCGCTGAGCGGCCTGGCAGCGTCCGCTTGGCGGCGTCCACCCAAAGTCCGGCTCGGGAGCGGCGGCCGAGCTGAGCGTGACGAGGGACCTAGCGCGAGGAGACCCGGATCTCCGCGAACGAAAATCAGCTTGAGACCTAAACCCAAAATCTCGCCGACACGATCCGCAAGCTCGCGGTCGGAGACCTCGCCTGGGCCTATGCCGGCGCCTGGCTGACCGCCGCCGGAATGGTCATCGGCGCCTGGCCGCAAATCCTGGCGCTGTTTGAGCGCTAAGCGTTCGGAGGTGTGGGGGCGGAACGCTGATCGGCCAGCGCCACATGGACGTCGGGTGGGCCCGCCACGGGCGCGCGGATATCCGTCGACGGTGACGCCAATGTTCGATTCCTGGAGTGGGGCGAAACTTCTGCTGTTGGCGCTTCCAAGGCGAAGTCGCCGGTTCGGATCAGGGGGCGTAGGCCGACATGTCCGCTTCGGGCGCCATACGGCGGGGCGGAGCAGCACATAGGCGGAGGCACGGAAGTCCCGGCGCCGAACGTCCTTCGACATGTGGCTGTTGTTGTCGGAGGCGAGCATGCAAGGTCGGTCGGGGTTGGATGGGGCGGGTCATCGCGGGGACGGGCGTTGGCGGCTAACGGGGCTCGTCGGGGGGCTGTCCTTCCTTTTCTGTGGTATCGCGTTCGGGCAAGAGGCGCCCGTCGCGGCCGAACCGGGCGCCAAGCCGCCCCTGCGCCTGGAGCGATTGCTGTCGTCGATCTACGAAGGCGGACGCCTTTCGTGGACACTGCGATCAGGAGCCCGCATCGCCTGGGCTGGCGACCACCAGGTTGTGTTCACGTCACCCCGCACGCGCTCTCCGAGGCAAATCTTCGCCGCAGAACTGAATGGGTCGACCCGCGTGATCGCGACGGGCAGCGACCCCGCGGTGTCGGCGGACGGCCGTTGGCTGGCCTATCTGACCCCGGAGGATGACCTGGTGGTCGCCCAACTCGGCGACGGCCCCGCCCGCACGGTCAAGACGATTAAGCGTCGCCCGGACGGCGCCCGAGGCGGCATGAACTTTGGCGGCTTTCACGCCTGGCAGGCCGGCGGGCGTCAGCTGGTCTATCTTAGCTTCCGGGGTCAGCGCGCCTATTCCGGCACGATCGACGCGATGCAACTGACCCAGCCCGAGGTCCACGTCTTCGATCCCGTGGCGGGAACCGATCGTGTTGTCTACGCGGTCGATCAGCCCAATCTCACCGATCCCGCCGCTTGGGCGGCCACGGCTATCGGCGGTGTGGCCATGGCCGCCGACGGGACCCTTTTCCTCACAGAAGGGGAGGGAAGCACCCAAGCTGGCATGTCGGCCTACCTCAAGGAGGTCAAGGATGGCCATGTCCGCACGATCGCGCGCGTCGGCAACGAAGCCTATGGCCGCGTGCCGATCGTCTCACCCGATGGCCGAACGGTGACGATGATGGTGAGCCGCGATCCGCCGTTCCTGGCCTACGGCGGCACGGAGTATCGCGGGGTCATCGATGTCGCATCGGGCCAGGTGCGGGTGCTCGAGGGTCCCTTCCCGGTAGGTGCGGCCGCCTTCTGGTCGGCCGACGGCGCCCACGCTGTCTATGCGTGTAAGCCTGGCGCCGTCGCCGACACCCTCTGCGTTGCTGGGCGCGCGCCGGCGGACGACCGCACTGAAGCGCCCCTCGATCCCCTGGCGGAGCTGCAGGCCGTGGCTATTTCGCCTGATGGCCGTCGGACGGCCTGGCTTAGCCGCGACCAGACCGACACCCTCCGCCTCAAGGTTGCGAGCGCGCCGGGAGCGGCGAGCCGCACCCTATGGTCGGACGCCTTGATTCCGACCGCCGATCTGGCCCTGGGCGAGACCCGCGTCGTCAGGTGGAGAACCGACGACGGCCTTGAATTCCAGGGGCTGTTGACCCTGCCGCCGGGCTACAAGGGGGGCCGGCTGCCCTTGCTGGTCGATATCCACGGCGGCCCGAACGGCGGCGTCTACATCGACGGCGCGATGCTGATGGCCTCGCCGCTCGAGGCGCAGGTGTGGGCAGGGATGGGCTATGCCTATTTCAAAGCCGACTACCGGGAAGGCTTCATCGTCGACCGGTCGCTCGATGTTCTGCGGCTGAAACCGGGGACGACGATCTACGAGGTTGAGGCGCGCGATGTGCTGGCGGGCGTCGACGCCTTGATCGACGCGGGCGTCGCCGATCCCGAGCGCCTGGCGGCGGTTGGCCACAGCATGGGCTCGGTGACCGTCACCTCCCTGTTGATGATCACCGATCGTCTGAAAGCAGCGGTTGCGGGCGAGGGCCTTGAGGACTGGACGATCATGAAGGGAGTCAAGGATCCAGTCGGCAATCCCGCCGACTTCGCCAGCCGCAAGTGGTCATGGCGAGCCGACACGCTGGAAGACGTGCGACGCATCGCGACCGAAGGCTCGCCGCTCTATGTCCCTGAGAAGATCAAGACGCCCGTCCTGGTCATCAAGTCAAACCCCGACCCGACGCGGATCCAGAGCGGGCAGGAGTTCGTCGACGCGGTGAATCAGGCCGGCGGCGAAGCCCGGCTGCTGGCCTTCCCGGACGATTTCCATGTCACCGTCCGCGAGGCCAACTCCCGCCGCAAGGCCGAGGAGACGGTGCGCTGGATCAATGAGCATTTGGGGGTGGCGACGCCCGCGCTGTGAGGTGCGCCTCGGCGCCACGTCAAAATTTTCGCCGATCTTCCACGGAAAGCTCTGCACTGCTCGTCCTTGTCTCACATGCAGGCGCGTGGCTGTGGCCAGGAGGGCACGGGCGTTGATCGAGGGCGAGCGCGAGATCATCGCGTGGGTGGGCCGTGAGGTCGTGCCCCACGAGCCCGACGTGCGTCGATGGCTGCGACGGCGGCTGGACGATCAATCCACTGTCGATGACGTCATTCAGGAGGCCTATTGCCGTCTCGCCGATCTCAGCAGCGTCGGCCACATCGCCAGCGGGCGCGCCTATTTCATGATGACCGTTCGTAACATCGTCGCCGATCAGATCCGTCGTGCGCGGATCGTGCGCTTCGACAGCGTCGCTGAGATGGACAGCTTAAATCTGATAGATGAAGAGCCCTCTCCTGAGCGCATCGTCGGCGCGCGCCGGGAGTTGCAGCGCGTCCAGTCCCTCATCGCCCGCTTGCCGGACAAGTGTCGGCGGGTCTTCATCCTGCGCCGGATCGAGGGGGTGCCTCAGCGGGAGATCGCCCGGCGGCTGTCGATCTCCGAAAACACGGTGGAATCTCAAGCGGTGCGCGGACTGAAATTGATCCTCGCCGGCCTGGCTCGCGACGAAGCGCCCGATCCGCCGCCGGGGTCCGTCCTCCAGATCACAAATCGCCCGAAGAAGGCGAAAGCATCAAAGCCATGATCGCAAAGAGCACACAGAACCTCGAGGAGGCGGCGGTTTGGGCGATCCGGATCGCGGAGCATCCGGGAGATCCAGACGTTGACGCGGAGCTGCGCGCCTGGCTTGCGGAAGATCCCCAGCGACGTGGGGCGCTACTGCGCGCCTGCGCCGTGCTCAGCCTAGCGACCGAAGCCGCTCAAGACAGCGCTGAGGCGTCAGCCGACCTGGTGAGCGGACCAAACCGGCGGCGTCTGTTGGCCATCGGAACCGGCCTCGCCGCGGCCGGTATGGCGGCGTTCCTGCTGGTCGGTCGGTGGCGGACCATCGACACCGGCCTGGGCGAGGTTCGCAAGGCCCCGCTGCCCGACGGCTCGCTGGTCGCCGTGAACACCGAGAGCCAGATCGCTGTGCGGATCGAAGCCGATCGCAGGCAGGTGCGGCTGTCGCGCGGCGAGGCCTGGTTCAAGGTCGCGCATGATACGTCGCGACCTTTCGTGGTCGAGGCTGGCGACGTTCGCGTGCGCGCGGTCGGTACCGCCTTTTCGGTCCGTCGCTGGGACGAAACGACCCAGGTTCTTGTGACCGAGGGGGCTGTCGACGTCTGGCGGATCGGCCAGGACGCCGATGTCATTCGGGTGGCGGCGGGCTCCTATGCCCTGGTCAGCCGCTCGCAGCCCGTGCAGGCGGCGGTCGCCACCACGGATCTAGAGAACACCCTGGCGTGGCGTGATGGGCAGATCGCGCTCTACGGCGACTCCCTGGCCAGCGCGGCGGCGCAGTTCAACCGCTACAACGCCCGCAAGCTGATCATCGAAGATCCCCAACTCGCCAGCGAGAAAGTGGTCGGTCAGTTCTCGGCCAATGATCCTGAAGCATTCGCCGCGGCGGCGGCGACAATGCTCGGCGCCCGGATGACTGCCGATCAAACGAGCATTCGCCTGTCGCGGTGACGGGACTTACGAAAATCCGTCACGGCGCTTTCATGGAAGCGGCAAGCCCAGCCGTCCAACCCTCCGAGGCTTCGCCGACACGGCGTCGCCCGCTTGCCGAGGGGGTATGGATTGATGAGACGTGATGGATTGCGAAGTGGGTTGCTGTTGACCTGTGCGACGGTCGCGGTCGTCGCCGCGGCGAGGCCGGCGGCGGCGCAGGAACGCCGGTTCGACCTTCCCGCGCAGCCGGCCGCGACGGCCATTCCAGCCTTTGCGCGCCAAGCGGGCCTGCAAATCCTCGTGCCGGAAGAGGCCGTGAAAGGGGTGCGCACCCAGCCTGTTGTTGGCGTTTATTCAACCGATGCAGCCCTTACGCGTCTCCTTCAGGGCACAGGTCTGCGGGTCGCGTCCCGCAGCGATCGAACCCTGGTGCTCGTCGCCAGCCCCCAGGGCGGCAACGCGGCCGGTAGCGCGGCGCCGGATCAGGTGAGCGAAGTGGTGGTGACCGGAAGCAACCTGAAGGCAGCCGACACCCCAACGCCCATCAATACCTATGATGGGCGTAAGATCGCCCAGAGCGGCCAGGTGCGACTGGAGACCTTCATGAACGGCCTGCCGGAGGTCTCGCTCATGGCCGCCGCCGCCGGCTCGACGCGTTTTGGCGGCACCTCGACCGTGCGACTGCGCGGCCTGCCCGAGGGCTCGGCGGCTGTACTGCTTGACGGACGGCGCACCGCGGTGGCGGGCCTGAACGTGCGCGCCGCCTTCGACATTGGCTCGATCCCCGTGGCGATGATCGACCGCGTCGATGTCGTGCCCATCGGCTCCTCGGCGATCTACGGCAGCGACGCCATAGGCGGCGTGGTCAACATCGTGCTCAAAAGGCGGTTCGAAGGGCTGGATGTCGTCGGCAGCTATTCTGTGGCCGACCAACATGAGGAGCGCGATGTCAGCCTCGCCTACGGCAAGGCCTGGGATCGTGGCTCCGCCTCGGTGGCCATCGCTTATCACAGCAATGACGGCCTGTTTGGCGTCGACCGGGAGCTGACGCGGTCAAGCGATTTTACGCGCTTCGCCAGCAAGGGCGGCACGGACTGGCGCCAGCAAATCTGCGTCCCGGGCACGGTCAGGGCCGTTTCGGGAAACCTCAACGGCCTGACCTCGAATGTCGCGGCGATCCCGGCCACGGGGGCAGACCAGGTCGCCAACTATCACGTCAGCTCCCCCAATCTGTGCAGCCCATACGCCCAGCTCGCCTTGGTCACCCCATCGGACCGCGGAGCGCTCCTGCTTTCCGGCGATTACGAACTTGGGCCGAACACCACGCTCTATGCGCAACTGCTCGTCTCTCGGGTCGAAAACAATACGCAAAGCACCTATGGCCGTTCGATCAATAGCCTCGTCGTGCCGGCGACCAACCCGTTTAACCCGTTCGGACAAGCCGTGACGGTGACGACGGCCGTTCCGATCTCCAGCGGGACGCTCTTCACCAGCGATACGGTGCGGCCAGTAATCGGTGCGCGAGGGCGTCTGGGCGAACGGTGGGACTGGGATGTCGCCGCCTGGGGATCCCTGATCCACGATGACGTTCTGGACACACCTGAGACGGGCACCGTCCCGATCCTGACGGCGCTTCTTGCGCGGACGGATCCGGCGACCGCTCTCAACCCATTCGACGTACGCAGCAACAGCGCGGCCGTGCTTGCCGAGGCCGCGCCGGTCGTCAAAATGATGTCTCACGGCGAGCTCCTCAACATCTCCGGCGTCTTGCGCGGCGAGCTGTTGTCGTCGCCGGCTGGGCCGATCAAAGCCGCCTTTGGCGGCGAGGCGCGCCATGAGGGCTACAAGCGCCGCGCCTATTCAGGCTTCTCCGAAGTGCTCGGCGACGGCGCCCGCGACGCCGTCGCCGTCTTCGCTGAGGCGGCCGTGCCATTGCTCGGGGCGCCGGACGAGCCGGCCATGCTGGAGGCGACCCTGGCCGGCCGCTACGACCACTTCAGCGATTTTGGCGGTCGGTTCACTCCGAGCGTGGGCTTGCAGGCGCGGAGCGCCGACGGCTTGCGGCTGACGGCCACCTATTCGACCTCGTTCAAGGCGCCCGGGCTGACCTGGATGAACTTCCCCCGCAGCACCTACGCC
>JAEXKM010000446.1 GCA_023445705.1 Pseudomonadota bacterium | reverse complement strand
TATCGGCTAGCGTAGTTCGACACTTCAACGTTAACAACGGGGCTCTCGTAAAAGCCCCCTTCTCGAAGTTTCTGCGCAACTTCGTCACCAAGCTCCCGCGGCGTCTTTCCCGCCGCCGAAAGCTTGCCGATAAGATTAAGTTGCACTGTACCGTCAGTGTAGACTCTTGCGCGCGCCTTATCGGGCTGACCGACAATCTCCACCTCAATCACATCCTCAGCGCCCAGCAAATACTCGGCGGTCGCCGGATTAGCGGCAGCCTCCGAACTCTGGTCAGGCAAGCGCTTAATTCCCGGAGCGGGATCACCGACAGTCTGCGCGAGAGCCGACGTGGAAAGCTGCGCGGTGGCCAGGAATCCGAGCGCGAAAGATCGCAAGTTGAGCATGTTAAAATTCCAGATCAGCCGAAATCCCAATGCGATCGTTCGTATAATCGAAAGTGGGCGAGTTCGTGGAGCGATCTTCCCTGCCGGCATTCACAACAAAGGATAAGCGCTCCGATTGTTTGTACCTTACAGCGAGCATAAAACTCTTTGTAACGGAATCCGTCAGTTGAAGGCTCGAGGTTGACAGGATGCCGACAGCCTCCCGATCCACCCTCGACACACCAGCACTGACTGTGATGCGCGAGCCGAGATCGTAATCACCAGATAGACGATAAGCATCGACCACATCGTAAGCACGACCAACGCCGGAGGCCGGCGAAATGGAACGATCAAGCGTGGCCGTCAGGCGCAACCTGTCGGACACTCGGTAGGATAAGTCTGCGGCGTACGAGTTGGTATGTGTATCGCTATTAAAGCCCGCCGCCGCGGGGCCGCGCTGTTCCACCGCAGCGTAAGCCACTGTGACTGAACCTTGAATTCTCGCACCGAGCTGCCGCTCAAAAGTCGCACCCACGGATTTCATCTCATACCCGTCCCCCAAAAAACGCCTTGGATAGACAGTATCGTCGTAGCTGCCGAATAGCGTCACCGTTCCGAAAGCGGGTCGGGTATACGATGCTCCGAGCATGTAAGACGTGCGCTCAGCATCCGCAGACCTCAGAAACTCCAAGCTGTTTCGGGTCCAATCCTTTGTTATCGACGCCACTACGCCGACCCCCACCGGTCCGGAACAATTCAACGTCCCACCCACGCGCCGAACACTCTGAATGTTCTCCACGTCATCGACCAAGGTAGGATCGTCAACTTGGTTAACGCCCCTCGAATAGCCTGCGGTCATTCCTGCTTGGCACGGGCCGAAAGGGCTATTTATGCCACCGGCCACATCTAGCCGCTCACGGTTCAGTTTCGTGTTCTTGTCGTAAAATGTGTAGCCGGCAACGCCACGCAGAAACACCGAGCGGCGGCCGACCGGTAAGAATAGGTCGATACTAGCTGACGGTGTGTAAAGCGTGTCCGCTCGCGTCAACCCCCGTGCATCTGCGACCATGTCATTGGTTCTTGCAACGTTGCTGTTGTGCTCGGCTTGGGCATGCAGGCCGAAATCGAGCTTGCGAGCCTCCTGAGCGATCGCGCCCGAAGGCGCGACGAGGCCGACTCCAGACACCACCAAGGCCCAATCTCGAAAGTTTTTCACAACTCCGCCCCCAACGACAACGGATCCCCGATCCCTCAAGCTCTTCTGATATTTGGTAAGCAAGCTTCGAGCCACCTCGCGCGTCCGGAATTGAGACCCCGGCGCCTGAAGCTCAGCGACGCCCGACCACTATTCTGCGCAAGGTACCTACAAAGTTTCTCGCTGCCTCGGCAAATGAGGCGCTGGCGAACGCTTCTGGTAACATAGTGCCCCGCATCAGCGGCTTGGGCTGGCCGGAGACCACGAGCGCAGCAAGCCGCGCTATGGCCAAACGTTTTCGCCGCGCTTGCGACGGCTGCATCAAATCGATCTGTGCGATGTCCAGGGCCTCCGTCTCCAAGATGCTCGATCGACGAGCATCTTCCAGCAACCGCTGGCCCACCTCTGTTCTCGCGACGATCAAGCTTCGGCCATCGCGCTCGTCGAATTGGGGATAACCACTCTCACCACCATACCATGCGTCGGCGCACGCAATATCGGCCGTTCCGCCCACAGCGTCCGAGCAGATTTTGCATCTGAACTGGACCTCCTTGGACAGATACCCGCCCCAGCTATCAGCGTAACTCATCTCAGCCGTCTGACCGTCTCTGGTGGTTGCCACGGCCCGCCCCGGCCAACCATTTCCCCTGTACCGAAATGAGACGAGATTGGACGGTTCAACGCCCATGGCGGCTAAGATGCGGGCGACACCGTCGTGACTGGGCATGCCCCCGCAGAAGAATGAGAGAACAAGCGGCACATGCCGATCAACGCGCGGATCAAGCTTCGCCAATCGACGTAAGGCCGAAACATCGCAAGGCTTCCCGACGAAAGCCATCGCGCCCCCCTCGGCGAGGGCATCATCGAGGTTCGCTAGCGGCGATGACGCTGTGTAACGCGAGCCGCTCCCTGCAACGACCTCCTCGGGCGTGCGTGAGTAGATCGTGATATTTTGTGTCGGCCTCTCCGGGTCCGCCGTTATATGCAACACGCGATCAACTAGACCGGTCTGCAAGGCGTGAATTAGGAGCGCTGAAAGAGCACCGCCAGACGAACCGGCGTAGCGGACTCGTGGATTCGCAGCATGGCCCACGCTGATATCACGCCAGGGTCCCCAATATGGGTGAGCGTTAGTTGATTGCGACCATGGTTCAACGACGGCGCCTGGGCAGCTTTGCGCGATAGCGGCCTCCGCGGCGGGAGAGAGACTCGTGATCTGAGTGGGACGTGCGTAACCGGGGGGCGCCATCGACATCTCGATGGCGCCATCGCTCACGGCGGCGCACAATCCGCAGCCCGTGCACAACTGTCCACGTAGGACCTTCTCCAGGGTGCCCGAGCGCCTCATCGACTTCTCCTGGCCGCGACACCGAACAGACGCCGAAGTTCACCGCGATAGGCGTCCAAGAATCCCTCGACCTTCACCATTCCATCGGCCGCTCGCGCCCGGAGTTCGTTTCGCATATCGAGGCTCTCAATGAGGAACTGCAGCGCCTGGTCCTCATCAAACCCCTGGGTGGGTACTAATCTATCGTACCCCAAAGTGCCGAACAGCCCGGCGAACTTTCGGCTGTAGGCCAGGGGAACGACGGGAGTCCCAGACGAGTATGCGGCAATGCATGCGTGCATCCTCGCGGCGAACAAGAAATCCAGACCGGAAATGTACGATTTTGCCGCCGACGGGCCTGGAAAGCTGGCGACGCGCACTACCATTGGAAACTCTCGCGCCAAGCGGTCAGCCACACGGCCATCGTCGTCCGCAGGGTCGGTGGCGTGCAATGCGTGCGTAACAAGGTGCACTTCCAGATCACCTCGCTCCACAAGCGCACCTAGCAGGCGTCGCGTTAGGCGCGCATAGTCAAAGGAAAGATGGAAGCGGTTCCTGCCGGCCTCCGCTTCATTGAAAAGAAGACCCGAGACGTTGACACCGATTCGCAAAGGCCCACCGTCGGGGCGCCGCACAGCCGGACAAAACGGAAGAGCAAAAGCCACGTCGATGGACTGGACGCGGTGGGCGCCTGGGGCGAGTTCGCTAATCGCCGCTGCGGACATTTCGTCTCGGGCCACGACAGAAAGAGCATGGGTCATGGCCCACTTTCCGAGGGCCTTGTAGGGTTGACGAGTGAACGGCCCGATCGTTTGGGGCGCTAGCAGAAGCGGCGTCCCACGCGCCAGCGCCATCGCTTTAGTCAGCCAAAGAAAAAAGAAGCGTTTGATGCCATAGATTTCGGCGAAGCTATCGCCAGCACCAATATCTATTATGC
>JAEXKM010000416.1 GCA_023445705.1 Pseudomonadota bacterium | reverse complement strand
GTACACCGCGGCCAGCAATCCTCCGCGACGACTAATGAACATGGTTATCCCCGAAACCGCGTAGTGAGACCCGGCCTTATATGACCGGCTATTTTACGCCGGACTAGTGGTCCGGACCTTAAGCTTTTTTCACACCCAAATTTCGAGCGTGTTTCACGTAGGCGATCCAACGTAGGCGGACGGATAGACTTAGAAGCTGAACCCGGCCTCGGGCTCAAAGCCCGGCAGGATCGGCGCCATGGCGTCGAACAGGATACGCCGCCCCACGCCATCGTCGGCGCGGATATAAAGCACCGCCTTGGCGGTCGGGCCGTCGCGCTCGATCACAGCGAGGCGGCCGCCCGGCGCCAGAACGTCGAGCCAGGCCTTGGGAGCCTTGGTCACCGCGCCTTCGACGATGACGAGATCGTACTCTCCACCCGGAGCCGCCTTCAGGTCCTCGCCGTCCTGACGGGTGACCGTCAGGCCGATGGCTTCCAGCACCTTGGCCGCATAGGGCGCGGCGATCGCCAGGGCGCGCTCGCCCTCCAGCGGACGAAGCGCCTGCAGCAACTTGGAGACTTCCCGCGCGCGCAGCAGATAGCGGCCCGGCGCGTATTCCACGTCGGTGTCGGCATAGACCTGGAAGGACTTGTCGGCCGGCGCGAGCTCTTCGCGCGGGATCGCCCGCATGGCGTCGTGGATCCGCACGTCGGTCACATCATTGGTGCGAACTTGGGACTCGACCATGTTGAGCCGGGCGGCGGCGAAATCGGCGGCCATGTTTCCTCGACGGGGCAAACGCAGGGTGTAAAAACTCAGGCGCGCTTATAGGTCCTGGGCTCACGTGAAGGCAATCGGCCCGTGAGAGAGGATTGCAGCGGGCGGGCGGTTCTGTTAGCGATCCGCCCTCCCCGGCTTCGGCTGGCGGCGGCCTGATGGCGGAGTGGTGACGCAGCGGACTGCAAATCCGTGCACCCGAGTTCGATTCTCGGTCAGGCCTCCAAATTTTTCAATGACTTAGCACCCAATCGACATGCAAGGCGGCTACGCTCGTGCAGAGCCCGCACCGCGATTCTGCGCACGGCGGCCCCGTGGACTTCGACCAAGCGTCGGCGGCCACGCTACGATCCTGATACATTCCAGACATCAGGCAGTGGCGGAAAGACGCGTTTTAGCCACCCCGCCGGGCTCTTTCCTTGTCGATGGCCCGACGCACCCGCCTGCTCATTGCTACGCTTTTGGCCATCGTGCTGCACGGCCTGGCGGCGATCGGCCTGCTGCACCACCCGAAGAATGCGCCTGTCGACGAGGGCGTGGTGATGGAGGTGATTCTCGCTGCGCCGCCGCGACCCGCGCGGGCGGCCGCGCCTTCCGGAGCCGCGTCCCGGAGCGAGCAGAATCGCGTCCCGACGCTCGCGGGCAAGCCCGGGCCTCCCATCGCCACCCGCAAGGGCGACAAGGACGCCGCCTTCGATTGGCGCGTGCGGGTTCCTGCCGGTGAGGAGTCGGAGGGCGTTCGCGGGACGTTGAGAACCAAGCTCGGCTGCGAGCGGACCAAGTTCCTCGCCCTGACCGCCGAGGAGCAGGCGGCCTGCGACGAAAAGCTGGCCCAAGGCGCGCGCGAGGCCCGCGCCTACGCGGTGATCAGTCCCAAGCTGAAGAAGCAGTTCGACGGCGTCTTCGAATGCCCGAAGGACGACGTGTGGTGCGAATACAGGATCGGGAAGGCGCCCTACCCCGCCCTCCTGCAGCTTGGCCGCAAGAAGCGCAGCGAGTGGGACTAGGCCCCACGGCGGGGGCGCCCGGAAAATCCCTTAAGGAAGCTTCACGAATTTCGGCCGGGCCCCGGCGCAGGCACCTTCAGCTCAACAGCAACGGAGCCCTGCCATGTCGTTCCAGGACATCTACCTGATCTTGGTCGTAGCCGCCTTCTCGTCGTTCGCCATCGCGCTGGCGGGCGCATCGATCTGGAGCAAGAGCGCCGCCCCGCGCGCCTGAGCCCTAGGCGCGCTCAATGATCAGGGCCATTCGGACCAGTTCCGAGAGGCTCGAAGCCTTCATCTTGGTCATCACGTTCGCCCGATAGATTTCGACCGTCCGCGGGCTGATGCCCAGGTCGAACGCGATGACCTTGTTGGCGTGCCCGGCCACCAGGCCGTCCAGGACTTCATGCTCGCGGCCGGAAAGCGAGGCGATGCGCGCCGAGATTTCGGCGACCTCGGCCGCGTCGCGCCGCCCCTTCTCCCCGTGGCTCAAGGCCGCGCGGACCGCCGAAAGCAGGACTTCGTCATCGAACGGCTTTTCGATGAAGTCGGCGACGCCCGCCTTCATCGCCTCGACTGCGAGCGGCACGTCTGCGTGGCCGGTGATCATGATGATCGGCAGGGGAAAGTCCGCCGCCTTCAGGCGCCGCACGAGCTCCAGCCCAGTCATCTCCGGCATTCGCACATCGGTGACGACGCATCCCGCCCGAACCTCCGGCACGGCTTCAAGGAAGGCGACCGCCGACTCGTGCAGACGCGCGTGCAGGCCGGCCGTCTCCAGCAGGAAACCCAACGAATCGCGCACCGCGGGATCGTCGTCGATCACGTGCACCAGTTCTTCAGCCATCGAACTCGTCGTCCCCTACTCTGTGCAGGGTGAAGCGGAACGTCGCGCCTCCCCCGGGAGTCTTGTCGGCCGAGAGGTGGCCGCCGTGCGCCTCGATGATCGTGCGGGATATCGAAAGGCCCACTCCCATACCCTGCCGCTTGGTCGTGACGAAGGGCTGGAAGAGCTGTTCGGCTACTTCGGGCGCGATCCCAGGCCCGGTGTCTGTGACCGTGACCTCCGCCAGATCGGGCCCCGAGGCCGCAACACCGATGCGCAGCTCGCGTCTTGGCGAGTCTTCCATCGCGTCCAGCGCGTTGCGGACGAGGTTCACCACCACCTGCTGGATCTGGATCTTGTCGGCCAACACCAGGTCGACAGCAGGGTCGAGGTCGAACTCCACCCGCACGCCATGCTCCTTCGCTCCCACCAGAGCCAGGGCGCTGGCTTCCGCGATCAGTTTCGGCAGCGACTCCACGCGCCGCTCGGTCTCGCCGCGGGCCACGAACTCCCGCAGCCTGCGGATGATGTCGCCGGCCCGCAGGGTCTGTTCGCTGGCCTTGTCGAGCGCTTCGGCCAAGCGTTCCCGCGGAAGCTGTTCCAGCGCCAGCAGACGGACCGAACCACGCAGGTAGTTGGCGATCGCCGAGAGCGGCTGGTTGAGCTCGTGCGCCAAGGCCGAGGCCATCTCCCCGAGCGCGGTGAGCCGGGTGACGTGGACCAGTTCGGACTGCAATTCCTGCAGGCGGGCTTCCGTCGCGCGGCGCTCGGTCAGGTCCCGGGCGAAGCCGGTGAAGAAGCGGCCATCAGCGGTCCGCATCTCGCCGACCGAGAGCTCCATGGGGAAGGTCGAGCCGTCCTTGCGCTCGCCGACAACGACGCGCCCCACGCCGATGATGCGGCGCTCATGGGTTCTGTAGTAGCGAGCCAGATAGCCGTCATGGGCCTCGCGGTCCGGCGAGGGCATGAGCATGCTTACGTTGCGCCCGATGATCTCCTGCGCCGTCCAACCGAACAGCCGCTCGGCGGCGCTGGAAAACGACTGGATGAGGCCGCGGTCGTCGATGACGACCATGGCGTCGGGCACGGTGTCGAGGATCGAACGCAGGTGCGCCTCGCGGCTGGCCAGGTCGCGATTGATCGCCACCGCCTCGCGCCGGGAACGCTGGAAGGATTCGCCGCCGACGATGATGGCGGCGGCGACAACGACGAACGCCACCGCGCCGATCAGATCGACTTCGCCGAGGCCGCCGTTGCGGTGGGCCAGGAAGAGACCCGCCAGAAGGCTGAAGAGGGCTGCAACCGAGCCGGTGCTGACGCCGGCATAGGCCGAGGCGATCACGACGGCCGGCACGAAGACCAGGAAGGCGACGCTCTCGCCGGCCAACGGTTCGAGCAGCACTTGGGCGGCGACCCCAGCCCAGACGCCGAGGATGGCCAGGACCACGCCGGTCCAGAGGTTCTGCGCTGTGATGAGCGGATCTCCCCTCATGTCGAGCTGATAACCCAAGGCGACCGCCCAGCCCTTTAAGGAATATTCCCTAGCCCGACCTAGAGGATCGTGCGCACGCGGAACAGTTCGGGAAAGAAGGATCCCTCGAGCGCCCTGGCGAGATAGGCCGCGCCGGCGCTGCCGCCCGTGCCGCCCTTGAAGCCGATGATCCGCTCCACCGTTTTCAGGTGGGCGAAGCGCCACTGCTGGAACCGGAACTCCAGGTCGACCAGCTTCTCGGCCAGCTCATAGAGATCCCAGTACTTGTCAGGATCGCGATAGACAGCGGTCCAGGCGGCTTCAACGGCCGTGTTCTCGACATGCGGCTCGCGCCAGTCGCGTTCGAGCTGGTCGGCCGGAATGGCGAAGCCGCGGCGGCCCAGCAGGCGGATGGCTTCGTCATAGAGGCTCGGCTCGGCCAGGGCCTGCGTCAGCGGGCCATACACGTCGGTCCCCTCATGCACGCGCAGCATCGAGGCGTCCTTCGCCCCCAGCAAGAACTCCAGCATCCGGTACTGGAAAGACTGGAACCCCGAGCTCTGCCCCAGGTGGGGACGCAGGGCATGGTAGTCGCTGGGCGTCATGGTGCCGAGTACGTCCCAGGACTGGATGAGCTGGCCCTGGATGCGGCTGACGCGGGCGATCATCTTGAAGGCGGGGCCAAGGTCGTCGGCGCGGATATGCTCACGCGCAGCGCGGAGCTCATGCAGCGAGAGCTTCAGCCAGAGCTCGGAGGCCTGGTGGATGACGATGAACAGCAGTTCGTCATGCTCGTCCGAGCGCGGCTTCTGGCTGGCCAGCAAGGTGTCCAGGCCGAGATAGTCGCCGTAGCTCATCGCGGGCGGAGTGTGCAGCTTTTCGGTCATGTGACCGCCGAGACCTCATTGAAGCGGGCTTGCCGCCACTCGCCGCTGGCCATCACGGCGGCCAGGCGATCGACGGCGTCCCAGACATCGACATAGCGCAGATAGAGCGGCGTGAAGCCGAAACGAAGAACGTCGGGCGCGCGGAAGTCGCCGATGACTCCGCGCTCGATCAACGCCTGCATGATCGGATAGCCATGATCGTGGGTCAGGGCGACCTGGCTGCCGCGAGAGGCGGCGTCGCGCGGACAGCCCAGCCCGAAGCCCTCGCAACGCTCCAGGGCCAGGTCGAGGAAGAGGTCGCCCAGGCGCATGGATTTGGCGCGGAGCTCAACGAGATCGACGCCCTCGAAGGCGTCCAGGGCCGTCTCCAGCGCCGTCAGGCCCAGCACCGAAGGCGTACCGCACAGGCCGCGCAGCACGCCCTCCGCGGGCTGGTATTCGTCACTGAACGCGAACGGGGCCGCGTGGCCCATCCAGCCCGACAACGGCGTACGGAATTGCGCCTGCAGCGCCTGCGCGATGAACAGGAAGGCCGGCGCGCCAGGGCCGCCGTTCAGGTACTTGTAGCCGCAGCCTACCGCCAGGTCCGCGCCGGCCCCGCGCAGGTCGACCGGCAGGGCGCCGGCGGAGTGACTGAGGTCCCAGAGCGCCAACGCCCCGACCGCGTGCGCCCTGGCGGTCAGGCCGGCCATGTCGTGGACGGCGCCGGTCTTGTAGTGGACGTGGGTCAGCAGCAGCAGGGCCACGCTTTCGTCCAGCGCTTCAACGATCTTGCCTGCTTCCACCACCCGCAGCTCGACATCCCCGAGGAAGTCGCGCAGGCCCTGCAGGATATAGAGATCGGTCGGGAAGTTACCCGGCTCGGTCAGGATCACGCGCCGATCAGGTCGCAGCTTCAGAGCGCCTGCGGCAAGCTTGAAGAGGTTCACCGAGGTGGAGTCGGCGGCGATCACCTCGTCGGCGCCCGCTCCGATCAGCGGCGCGATCTTGGCGCCGACTCGGCGCGGCAGGCTGATCCAGTCGGCAGTGTTCCAGCTCTTGATCAAGTCCCCGCCCCACTCGCGGGCCACAGCGGCCTGCAGGCGCGGGCCTACGCTACGCGGCAAGGCGCCGAGCGAGTTTCCATCCAGATAGATGACCCCTTCGGGCAGGTCGAACAGGTCCCGGCGCGAGGCCAGAGGATCGGCGCGATCGAGGTCCAGGCAATCTTCGCGGCTGAGCATTCGCCGCTCCTATCCGCAATCGGCCTGCTCCGCCAGGGCCGATCAGCGCTCGGGCTCTGGTACGTAGCTCGGCTGATCGATGGCGATCTGATCGCGGATATTGGCCTTCAGGGCGGCCAGCAGCCCGGGGGTGTCGCGATCCATCTCGCCGGCCCGCAACCGCGCGCAGAGCTCGCGGCTGAGGTCGGCGTACGCCCCATCATGCCCGAGCAGAGCCGCCAGCCGCGCCGTGGCGGCGGCCTCCGCCGCGGGACCCTGCGCCAGTTCCCGCCTGATGACGCCCAAGGCGTTCGCCGCCACGCGCGCCAGGAACGCGTCCCTGGGATTGAGGCTGGGACGGACGCTCTCGATCCAGAGCGCGACCGCCTCGGCCAGTTCCTCGGCTCGGGGATGCTCGATCACAGGCCGTTCTCCAGCAGCGTGACAAGATCGATCTCGGTTTCGGACACTCGACGGCCGATCATCGGCCGCTCGACCGATGTTTCAGCCCCGCCGGCGTAGCTGGCGTACATCATCAGGCACATCACGCCCCACTTCAGCGAACCGATGGCCTGCCAGTAGAGGACCCGTGAGAGTGGGATTTCGCGCCCGCCCGCCCGGACGTAGCCGTCCAGCAGCTCCTGGTATTGGCCAAAGCCCCCGACCGGCCTGTCGGCCCGGCCAAAGCGCCAGGAGTTGACGCAGATCCAGCCCAGGTCCTCCGCAGGGTCCCCGCAGTGAGAGAGTTCCCAGTCCAGCACCGCGGCCACGCCCTTTTGCGAGTCGATCATCAGGTTGCCGTTGCGAAAGTCCCCGTGCAGCAGGACCTGCTCGATCGGCGGCGGCGGGTTCTTCTTCAGGTGCTGGAAGGCGAGCTCCAGGATCGGCCGCTCGGCGCCGGAGTTCCGGTAGACCTCCTCGTAGCGGGCCAGCTCCTCCGTGGCGTCCACGGACTTCAGTCCCGGCGGCGGCGGGGTGGCGTGGATCTGGGCGAGGATCTGTCCGCACTGGCTGGCCAGCGATGGCCGGATGGCGTCGAATCTCGGGTCGCTGACGATCTTGCGTCCCAAGGTCTCGCCCGAGATGCGGCGAGTGATGTGCGCCTCGCCCAGCCCGTCCTCGGGCCGCGCCAGATGCACCAGGGGCGCGACCGGCGCGCCGCGGCCGCCCGCCGCCTCGATCAGGGCTGCTTCCGTCGCCAGGGAGACTGAGCGGCTGGCCTCGGGGTCCATGGGCGCAGAACGGCGGCGCAGGATCATCTCCTCGCGCCCGCCGGCTCCCTCGACCGCGAAGGCCCAGGTTTCCATGCTCGCCCCGCCCGACAACCGCTGGAGGTCGGCCACGCGCGCGCCCTGACCGCCCAGCCGGGCCGCCAGTCCCTCCAGAGCCTCCCTCACCTCGTTCGACATCCTGCCCTCTTGCCGTGGCCTCAGGCTGACGATCAGGGCGATGTTTTCGCCGGCTGTAAACGCCTCCGCGACGTCAACCTGAGTTCGGGGTGGCCTGACCCGGCGGAAGCGCTGACATGGGTTAGGCTAGGAATCCGACAGGCCGGCGAGGACAGCCGGCGCCCCCGGGAGGAATATCGCCATGGACTTCAGCCTGCCGCCCGAGCTGACGGCCTATCTCGCCGAACTCGACGCCTTCATCGAGCGCGAGATCAAGCCGCTGGAAAACGAGAACGACAACATCCGCTATTTCGACCACCGGCGCGAATACGAGCGCACGGACTGGGACGCCGGCGGCCTGCCGAAGAAGGAGTGGGAGGAACTGCTGGCCGAGGCGCGCCGCCGCGCCGATGCGGCCGGCCACCTCCGCTACGCCTGGCCCAAGGAGATGGGTGGCAAGAACGGCAGCAATCTCGACATGGCGGTGATCCGCGAGCACCTGGCCGCCAAGGGCCTGGGGCTGCACAACGACCTGCAGAACGAACACTCGATCGTGGGCAACAACCCCTTCATCCTGATGTTCAAGGAGTTCGCGACCAACGCCCAGTATGAGCGCGACGCCGACAAGCTGCTGTCCGGCCAGATGCGCACCGGCTTTGGCCTGACCGAGCCGAACCACGGTTCCGACGCCACCTTCATGGAGACCCGCGCGGTCCGCCAGGACAAGGACGGCAAGCCCGGCTGGCTGATCCAGGGCGAGAAGATGTGGACCACCGGCATGCACGTGGCCAGTCACGTCATGGTCTTCGCCCGAACCTCCGGAAACGACGGCGACGCCACCGGGATCACCTGCTTCATCGTGCCGGCCGACACCCCTGGGGTGAAGGTCGAAGAGTACCTCTGGACCTTCAACATGCCGACCGACCACCCGCGGGTGTCGTTCACCGACGTCTGGGTGCCCGAGGACAGCTATTGGGGCCAGATCGACCGCGGCCTTGGCCTGGGACAGAGCTTCGTCCACCAGAACCGCATCCGGCAGGCGGCCTCCTCGCTCGGCGCGGCGGTCTACTGCATTGAGGAAAGCGTGAAGTACGCCCGGGCCCGCAAGCCCTTCGGCAAGGCGCTGGCCGAGAACCAGGCCATCCAGTGGCCCCTGGTCGAGCTGGCCACCCAGGCCGAAATGCTGCGCCTGCTGATCCGCAAGACCGCCTGGGACATGGACCGGATGGAGCACAAGGAGATCGAGAAGCAGATCTCCGACAAGGTCTCGATGTGCAACTACTGGGCTAACCGCCTGGTTTGCGAGGCGGCCGACCGTGCGATGCAGGTCCATGGCGGCATCGGCTATTCGCGCCACAAGCCGTTCGAGCACATCTATCGCCACCACCGGCGCTATCGGATCACCGAGGGCGCCGAGGAGATCCAGATGCGCAAGGTCGCCGCCTTCCTGTTCGGCTACCTCGGTCCCAAGCGGGCCCAGTTCAAGGAAACGGCGGAGTAGCGCCGCCTTCCGGGGCGGCGCGGGCTTCCGCGTCGCTCAGGCGTAGGCCAACTCGGCGTACAGGCGGTCGAACAGCGGCGGCAGAGTGTCCGGCAAGCCGAGCAGCGGCCCCGAGGAGAGCAGCAGCACCACCTCGTCGCCTTTCAGGCGCGATAGGGCGGCGGTCGCCTCCTCCGCCGTTGCGACCTTCTCGACCGCAAAGCCGGCGGCCTGCGTCCGCGCGAGGATCTCCTCGTAGGTCGACTGATGATGGCTGGCCGCGCCGTGAACCGGCGGGGGGCAGATCAACACCCTCGAGGCGCCTTCGAAGACCGTGTCGTACCAGGGCAGAGCGTCACGGCTCCGCCAGCTGAAGGTATGCGGCTCGAAGACCACAACCAGCGCCCGGTCCGGATAGTGCAGCCGCATCGCGCCGATGGCCGAGTGCGCCTTCTCGTACGAACTGCCGAAACCCTCGATGACGGGGACTTTCGAGGTCGTGGTCAGGCGATCCAACCGGCGCCGGATGCCCGCGAAGCTGGCCACGCCACGGATCAACGCCTCTTCCGAGACTAGGCCTTGCTCCAGGAGGTAGGCGGCGACGCCGACGATATTCTCGACGTTATGCGCGCCCAGCAGGCCGGTGGTGAATGGGACGACCCGGCCGCCCGGAGCCACGAGTTCGAAGCGGGTCGTCTCGCCGAAGGCGATATTGCGGCAATGCCAGCCAGGACCGGGTTCGGTGTCGTAC
>JAEXKM010000410.1 GCA_023445705.1 Pseudomonadota bacterium | reverse complement strand
CGCCTCGCCCGCCTGACGCCAGGCCCGGCGCAGGTTGCCGCGCTTGGTGCCCTCGATCGTGAAGGTCTCCAACGAAACCATCGCGCTCTCGCCGACCTTGGCGATCGCAAAACCCAACTCGACCACGTCGGGCAGGTGTTCCGGGTCCAGGCCGTAGAAGCCCGGCCGCGCGGCGTGAGCGTCGGCCAACTCGCGGAAACGCCAGAGCAGGTCCATCCGCTCGTCCCGGCGACCAACCGGCGCCCCAAGCGAAATCCACGAACGCCCGCGCACGCCGAACATCAGGAAACTCTCCCCGGACGGAGAGAACAGGAAGCGCTTGTCGCCCAGCAGGGCGAGGTTGGAGCCCGGCTCGGCCTCCTCGGCCTTGGCTAGGATCGCCCGCACCCGTTCCAGTTCGGGATCGTCTTCACCGACCACCTTGGGGGTCGCCGCCGAGGCGAACAGCCGCCAGATCCCGAAGCCGAACAGCAGAACCGCCGCGCCGGCCCAACCACGGATGGCCCGGGCCGCATCAGCATCGGCCATGACGGCCCAGAAGGGCTTGTCCCCATAGTCGGCGTGCTGGAACGACCAAATGCCGAGCAAGCCCGCGCCCGCCAGCGCCGCGAAGGCTGAGAACAGCCAGCCCGGCGTCACCTCCATCCGCGCCAACCGCGCCTTCCTCGGGAAAGCGCCATGAAAGGGGGCGAGCGCCGCGGCGAAGGCGGCCAGCAGCGCGGCTTCCTCCCATGCGAACGCCTTGAACAGCGCCAAGGGACTGGCGATCAGCAAGGTCGTCATGGTCGCCCACCAGGCGCCGTCCAGCCGCGCCTTCAGCCCGAAGGCCAGCAACACCAGCACCAGGCCGAGTATGCTCGACAGGAAGTGACTGACTTCGATCAGGACGACCGGCGCGAACTCGTAGGCCTGGAAGAAGCGATCCGGGATCGTCGGGGTCGCCCCCGAGGCCAGGAGCATGACGCCTGCGAGCAGGGCGAGGATCGCCGCTGTCGCGGGAGCCGCGGCGAACGCCGCCGGCTTCAGTTCGCGCCAAAAGCTCATCCACCCTCCAGGAGCCGCTGTCGTGGCGCCTATATAAACTGATTTGAGTGACGGAAAGCGGCCAGCAAAGCCTTAAACAAGCGTTTCGTTCTGCTTGCTCTTGGGGCGCCCGGCGCTAATGTGGCGCGCGCAGAGCTATTCCGATTGCGGGAGGATTCCATGGCCGACTTCGGCGGCGGCGACACTGATGCGTTCCGCGACGAGGTGAAGGCGTGGTTGGAAGCCAATTATCCGGCGGAACTGCGCGACCCGAAAGCCAAGACCGACCCTGAGGCCATGTGGGGCGGCCGCGCCTTCGCCGGCTCCAGCGATCCGCAGATCGTCTGGATGCAGCGGATGGCGGAAAAGGGCTGGACCGCGCCGACCTGGCCCCAGGCCTATGGCGGCGGCGGGCTGACGCCGGCCCAAGCCCGCGTGCTCGATCAGGAGCTGTCGGCTGGCCGCTACCATTCGCCGCTGGCCTCCTTCGGCCTCTGGATGCTGGGTCCCGTGCTGATCGAGTACGCCACGGAAGAACAGAAGGCCGAGCACCTTCCCAAGATCATCCGCGGCGAAATCCGCTGGTGCCAGGGCTATTCGGAGCCCGGCGCCGGCTCCGACCTCGCCGGCCTGCAGACCAAGTGCGAGGACAAGGGCGATCACTGGCTGATCAACGGCCAGAAGATCTGGACCTCCTACGCCAACAAGGCCGACTGGTGCTTCTGCCTGGTCCGCACCGACACCAGCAAGAAGCACGAAGGAATCTCCTTCGTGCTGATCGACATGAAGACGCCGGGCGTCGAAACCCGGCCGATCCAGCTCATCTCCGGCGAAAGCCCCTTCTGCGAGACCTTCTTCACCGACGTGAAGATCCCCAAGAACGCCCTGGTCGGAAAGGTCAACGGCGGCTGGGAGATCGCCAAGCGGCTCCTGCAGTACGAGCGCCAGAACATCTCGGGCGGCTTCGGCGGCGGCGGCGGCGCTGGCGGCGCGGCGGGCGACCTGGCCCAGATCGCCAAGAACTACTTCGGCCTCGACGCCACCGGCGCGCTGGCCGATCCGGACCTTCGCACCCGGATCACCAAGAACAAGATGGACTTCGACTGCTTCTACAAGACCATCTCCCGCGTGGCGGCCGAGTCCAAGGCGTCGAACGGCCCCAGCGCGGCCACCTCCATCATCAAGTACGCGGCGGCGACCTTCGCCCAGGAACGTTCCGAACTCATGGTCGAAGCCATGGGCGCGCAGGGTCTGGGCTGGGAGGGCGACGACTTCAGCCCGCTGGAACTGGCCGCCACCCATGGCTGGCTGCGCTCCAAGGGCAACTCCATCGAGGGGGGCACCTCCGAGGTGAACCTCAACGTAGTGTCGAAGCGGGTGCTCGGCCTGCCCGACCCCAAGTAAGTGTGAACGACGACGCCCTGTTCTTCGGGCGTCGTCCTTGTTTTGATCGACCTGATTTCGAGAGGCGAGATTTCCCATGGCTGATTTCGGCGGCGACGACCTGCAGGCCTTCCGCGCAGAGGCCGCGGCCTGGCTCGAGGCGAACTTCCCCAAAGCGCTGGCGGCCGACCCGGCCGCCCAGACCGCGAAGATGAGCGCCATGCCCGAGAGCGCTGATGCGCTGGCCTGGCGCAAGGCCATGGGCGCGAAGGGTTGGGGCGTTCCCACCTGGCCGGCGGAATACGGCGGTGGCGGACTGAGCCGCGCCCAGGCCCGCGTGCTGCACGAGGAAATGGCCAAGGTCGGCGCCCGCAACCCGATCGGCGGCATGGGCGTGATGATGTTCGGCCCGACCCTGATCGAGTACGGGACGGAAGAACTGAAGCGCCAGCATCTGCCGGGCATCATCAACGGCGACGTCCGCTGGTGCCAGGGCTACTCCGAGCCGGGCTCCGGCTCCGACCTCGCCTCGCTGCAGACCCGCGCCGAAGACAAGGGCGACACCTACCTCGTCAACGGCCAGAAGATCTGGACCTCGGGCGCCAACAACGCCGACTGGTGCTTCTGCCTGGTGCGCACCGACACCAGCAAGAAGCATGAAGGCATCTCCTTCCTGCTGATCAACATGACGACGCCAGGCGTCGAGGTCCGCCCGATCCGCCTGATCAACGGCACCTCGCCCTTCTGCGAAACCTTCTTCACCGACGTGGTGGTTCCGAAGAACCAGCTCTTTGGCCCGCTGAACGGCGGTTGGACGGTGGCCAAGCGCCTGCTGCAGTTCGAGCGCGACAACATCTCGGCCGGCCTCGGCGGCGGCTCGATCGGCGCGCCGGTCCGCGCCCTGACCGTCAAGCAGGCGGCGAAGGACTATGTGGGCGTCGACGAAGCCGGCCGTCTGGCCGACCACGACCTGCGTCGCCGCGTCACCGACCACCTGATGGAAGCCCACGCCTTCCAGCTCACCGTCCGTCGCGCGGCGGACGAGGCCAAGGCCGGCAACGGCCCCTCGGCGGCGACTTCGATCATGAAGTATGCCGGCGCCAAGGTCGCCATGGACCGCAACGAATTGATCGTCGAGGCCCTCGGCTCGGCTGGCCTCGGCTGGGAAGGCCAAGGCTTCGATGAGCCCGAACTGGCCGCGGTTCGCACCTGGCTGCGCTCGAAAGGCAACTCGATCGAAGGCGGCACGTCCGAGATCAATCTGAACGTCGTTTCGAAGCGGGTGTTGGGCCTGCCGGATCCGAAGTAATTTTCACCCCCCTGCCGCAAGGCGGGGGGTGTGCTATACTGAATACTAACATAATGAATTTTAGGGAGATTTTTCATGGCTGACTTTGGCGGCCCCGATTTGGAAGCCTTCCGCGCCGAAGCCCGAGAGTGGCTTGAGGCGAATTTCCCCAAGTCCTTGGCCAAGGACGTTGAGGCGCAGACCGCCGGGATCATGAGCCCGGAGGCCCCCACCGGCGATCTCGCCGTGTGGAAGCAACGCATGGGCGAAAAGGGATGGGGCGTCCCCACCTGGCCCAAGCAATACGGCGGCGGCGGCCTGACCCCGGCCGAGGCTCGCGTTCTAGCCAGCGAGATGGCCAAGATCGGCGCCGTGAACCCCATCACCGGCATGGGCGTGGGCATGTTCGGCCCGACCCTGCTGGAATACGGCACCGAAGAGCAAAAGCAGAAGTACATCCCCGACATCGCCACCGGTAAGGTGCGCTGGTGCCAGGGCTTCTCCGAGCCCGGCGCCGGCTCCGACCTCGCCTCGCTGCAGACCAAGGCCGAAGACAAGGGCGACCACTGGATCGTCAACGGCTCGAAGATCTGGACCAGCGGCGGCCAGTACGCCGACATGATCTTCTGCCTGGTCCGCACCGACCAGACCCGCAAGCACGAAGGCATCTCCTTCGTGGTGTTCGACATGCACCAGCCCGGCGTCGAAGTGCGCCCGATCAAGCTGATCGCCGGCAACTCGCCCTTCTGCGAAACCTTCTTCACCGACGTGAAGGTGCCGAAGGAAAACCTGGTCGGCCCGCTGAACGGCGGCTGGACGGTGGCCAAGCGCCTGCTGCAGCACGAGCGCAGCGGCATGAACGGCGGTCGTGGCGGCGGCGGAAAGTCCGTCTCGCTGGGCATCCTCGCCAAGAAGTACGTGGGCGAGGACGAGCAGGGCCGCCTGTCCGATCCGGACCTGCGCACCCGCATCATCCAGAACGAAATCGAGCAGCGCGTCGTCGCCCAGACCGTTCAGCGCGCCGCCCTCGAGGCCAAGGGCAACTCGGGCCCGTCGGCTGCGACCTCCATCATGAAGAACGCCTTCATGAAGGCGACGCAGGACCGCGCCGAGCTGACCCTCGAGGTCATGGGCCACCAGGGCCTGGGCTGGGAAGGCGCCGATTTCAGCGACGAGGAACGCACCGCGGTCCGCACCTGGCTCTCGGGCAAGGCCGGCTCGATCTACGGCGGTTCCAACGAAGTTCAGAACAACATCATTTCGAAGCGCATCCTGGGACTCCCCGACCTGACCCAGAGCCACTAGGGTGCGCGCGAGCTTGGCCGCTTCGCCTGCATTTTCGGGCGGAGCGGCCCCCGAGTTTCAAACGACCTGATTTTTAGGAGACTATTTCAATGGCAGATTTTGGCGGCGGCGACCTCGACGCCTTCCGCACGGAAGTGCGGGACTGGATCGCAGCCAACTTCCCCGCTTCGCTGAAGGGCAAGCCCAACCCGATGATGCGGGAAGAGCGGTCCAACCCGAGCCCTGACCAGGAAGCCTGGCGCAAGGCGGTCGGCGCGAAGGGCTGGGGCACCCCGACCTGGCCGGCCGAATACGGCGGCGGCGGGCTCTCGGCCGCTCAAGGCCGTATCGTCCAGCAGGAAATCGCCAAGGCGGGCGCCTACAACCCGATCGGCGGCATGGGCGTGATGATGTTCGGCCCGACCCTGCTCGAGTACGGCACCGAGGATCAGAAGAAAGAGCACATCCCGCCGATCTGCCGCGGTGATCTGCAATGGTGCCAGGGCTTCTCCGAGCCGGGCGCCGGCTCCGACCTCGCCTCGCTCCAGTGCAAGGCCGAGGACAAGGGCGACCACTACCTGGTCAACGGCCAGAAGATCTGGACCTCCGGCGCGCAATACGCCGACTGGTGCTTCTGCCTGGTGCGCACCGACACCAGCAAGAAGCATGAAGGCATCTCCTTCGTGCTCTTCACCATGCACCAGCCGGGCGTGGAAGTCCGTCCGATCCCGCTGATCGCCGGCAACTCGCCCTTCTGCGAAACCTTCCTGACCGACGCTCGCGCCGAGAAGAAGGACCTGGTCGGCCCGCTTAACGGCGGCTGGACCATCGCCAAGCGCCTGCTGCAGCACGAACGTTCGGGCCTCTCGGGCGCCGGCGGCGGCGGTTACGCCGGCGGCCGCAGCCTGCCGAAGCTCGCCAAGGACTATGTGGGCGTGGACGAGACCGGCCGCCTGGCCGACACCGACCTGCGCACGCGTCTGATCCAGAACGAGATCGACGGCCGCGCTTTCCAACAGACCGCCGTGCGCGCGATGCTGGAAGCCAAGGGCAACTCCGGCCCGTCGGCTGCGACCTCGATCATGAAGAACGCCGGCACCCGCTGGATGCAGGACAAGGCCGAACTGACCCTCGAGATCATGGGTCACCAGGGTCTGGGCTGGGAAGGCGACGCCTTCACCAGCGAAGAACTGGGCGCCGTGCGCTCGTGGCTCGGCGGCAAGGCCACCACGATCTATGGCGGTTCGCAGGAGGTGCAGAACAACATCATCTCCAAGCGCATCCTGGGCCTGCCCGACCTGACGCAGAACAACTAGTCCTCAGAACAACCACAGAATTTCGAGAATAGGATTTTTAGACATGGCCGTTCTGAACGAAGAACAGAGCATGCTCCGCGACGCGGCGAAAAGCTGGGTCCAGGAAAAGAGCCCGGTCACCGCGTTCCGCAAGATGCGCGACTCGGGCGTCGAGCTCGGCTACGACGCCGCCGCCTGGAACGAACAGGCTGAAATGGGCTGGGCCGGGGTCATCATCCCGGAAGACTTCGGTGGCTCGAACTTCGGCTACCTGTCGATGGGCCTGATCCTCGAGGAAATGGGCCGCACGCTCACAGCCTCGCCGCTGCTGGCCTCCGGCCTGGCCGCCGCCAGCGCCCTGATCCTGGGCGGCAACGACGCCCAGAAGGGCGAATGGCTGCCGAAGATCGCCGACGGCTCGCTGGTCGCCACCCTCGCGGTGGACGAAGGCGCGCACCACGCTCCGGAAAAGGTCGCCCTGAAGGCTGAAAAGTCGGGCGCCGGCTACAAGCTGAACGGCAAGAAGACCTTCGTCCTTGAAGGTCCAGGCGCCGGCCTGTTCGTGGTTTCGGCCCGCACCTCCGGCGCCGCCGGCGACAAGGACGGCATCAGCCTGTTCCTGGTCCCCGCCGACGCCAAGGGCGTGACCAAGCAGAACCTGAAGCTGGCCGACAGCCGCGGCGCCTCGAACGTTTCGTTCGATAACGTCGAAGTCGGCGCCGACGCTCTGCTGGGCGCCGAGGGCAAGGGCTGGGACGTCCTGGAAGCCACGCTTGACCGCGCTCGCGCCGGTCTCGCCGCCGAAATGCTCGGCGCCGCCGTCCAGGCCTTCGAAACCACCCTCGAGTACCTCAAGGTGCGCGTCCAGTTCGGCCAGGTGATCGGCTCCTTCCAAGCGCTGCAACACCGCGCCGCGAAGATGTTCACCGACCTGGAACTGGCCCGCTCGGCCGTGGAAGCCGCCCTGGCGGCGATCGACGCCGGCTCGCCGGACGTCCCGGAGCTGGTCTCCCTGGCCAAGGCCAAGATGGGCGACGTGTTCCACCTCATCTCGAACGAGATGGTCCAGATGCACGGCGGTATCGGCATGACCGACGCCCACGACGCGGGCTTCTACATGAAGCGCGCCCGTGCGGCCGAAGCGGCCTACGGCTCGCAGTCCTACCACCGCGACCGCTACGCCCGCATCCAAGGCTACTAAGACCTGACTGCTCACTCTTCGAGCAGCCGACAAAGAACCCCTCCGGCGACGCCGCCGGAGGGGTTTTCTTTTGGCCACATCGCTGCCGTGCTCACGAGATCGGGAAGCATCCTTCCTTCCGCGCAGGTGTTTCGACACGGCCGGTCGAACGAACAACCTCGGCCGGGACCAACGGAGAGACCATGACTGCCTCGAACGTCGCCACGCCCCCTCGCAACCTCCATGGGAACGATCGCTCCGCCGCCTCGGCGCAGACCAGCGTGCGCCGGACGCCAAAGCAGATCGTCGAAGGCGTGCGCCAACAGCGCCGGCATATCATGATGCTCGACGGCGCCGACCCGTTGCGCGGAGGCGTCGCCGACTAACAGGACGCTCAGTCCCGTTTGCATAGCCGCGCCGGCGGTGGGATGACCGCCCGGCATGTTTCGTCTGGCAGCACACAGCTTCGGCCCGCCCTCTCGGGTGTTGCAGTTCGAGCCCGCTCCCAAGCCCGCCGTCGCCCCTGAGGCCGTGCTCGTTAGGATGCTGGCGAGCCCCATCAACCCGTCCGACCTCATACCGATCGCCGGGGCCTACCCGC
Organism: Pseudomonadota bacterium; assembly: GCA_023445705.1. GTDB lineage: Bacteria > Pseudomonadota > Alphaproteobacteria > Caulobacterales > Caulobacteraceae > Phenylobacterium. The sequence goes on along the minus strand of JAEXKM010000410.1, from coordinate 1,179 downwards.
ACCGTACTGCTCTGCCCTTCGTCCCCGGCTTCGAAGGCGTAGGCGTGGTAGAGGCGGTGGGGGCGGACATCGACCCGGCCATGATCGGACGCCGCGTCCTGCCGCTGGGATCGGCCGGCGGCTGGCAGACCTGGAAAGCCCTGCCCGCCGATTGGTGCGTGGAGGTCCCCGCCGACATCGAGGACGACGCCGCCGCCGTCGCCTACATCAACCCCCTCACCGCCATACTGATGCTCCGGGCCGCCCGGCTGCAGCCAGGCGACCGGATCGGCGTCAACGCCGCGAACTCGACCATCGGCCGCATGCTGTTGCGCATGGCCGCGGCCGCCGGCGTCCGCCCCATCGCCGTCGTTCGATCCGAGGCGGCCAGCGAGGCCCTGCGCGGCGAGCCGGCGGAGGTGGTTCGAGAGGGCCTCCCGTTGCCGGACCTAGCCGCTGCCTTCGACGCCGTCGGCGGACCGGCTGGCGCGAACCTAGCCCACGCGGTCGAACCCGGCGGACCGCTGCTGCACTATGGCCTGCTCTCCAACCGGCCGCTGGTCGACACGGGCCGGGCCAGGCTCACTCTCTTCCGGCTGCGCGACTGGGTTCATGCCGCACCTCGCCAGGATCTCTACGCAGCGATGGGCGAAGCCTTCGCCGAGATACGCAGCGGGAGGGCCGCCAGCGCCATTGCGGCCCGTTATCCGCTTGCGGCCTTTCAGGACGCCCTTCGGCATGACGCGCGGCCAGGGCGTCGGGGAAAGGTCCTGCTGCAACTGTAGGAGCAGCCGCCCATCGCCGGCTGGAAGTCGATTCAGCTTGCGTCCCATTGCGAACCTGCTGCGCCACAGGCCTAGTCAGGCGATGACTGTAATCAGGCCCACAGCCCGACCTGAGCGTCAGCCGCTGAGGACCGAGCGGCTACTCCTTCGTCCTGCCGACGTCGCCGATGGCGCGCGCTTGGCCGAGATCCAATCGGATTGGGAAGTCGCCAGAATGCTGCGCATGGCCTTCTGGCCGCCAGACCTTGAGGCCACCATGCGGTGGGTGGCGGGACATGCTGAAGAGTGGGACGCGGGAGACGCATATCGCTTTTGCATCATCGAAGCCGATCGCGTCGTCGGTCTGATCGATGTCGATGAAATCCGTTCGGGCACGCCTCACCTTGGCTATTGGCTGCACCGAGAGGCTTGGGGC
>JAEXKM010000393.1 GCA_023445705.1 Pseudomonadota bacterium | reverse complement strand
AAGACCCGCGCGCCGACGATGTTGGCGCCGGCCGCGGTGACGGCGGCGGCCAGGTCGACGAACAGGCGCGACCGGTCGGGCGCGGCGACGATGATCTCCGCCGCGTTGAGCCCAGGACGGATGGCGCCCACCGCGGCCACTCCGCCGGCCTGGGCGGCCTTCGCCTCCAGCGACGCATGGGCGAGGATCTCGGCGTCGGAGAAGGAGGTGAAGTAGGCGTCCTCCATCGAACGGACCCAGGGCTCGGCCGCGGCGTCCGCGGCGATGAGGCGCACGCGGGCGTCATAGGCGGCGTTCTCGTGATGCCGGCGGATGGCGGCGGCGGCGTCGGACCCGCGGCCGCCTCGGAAGACGGCTTCGGTCGCGCCGTAGAGCTCGCGCATCAACTGGCCCTTCCAGCCGTTCCAGACCCCCGGACCCACGGCCCGGATGTCGGCGACGGTCAGCACCAGCAGCAGCCGCAGCCGTTCCGGCGTCTCGACGATGCGGGCGAAGTCGGCGACCGTCCGCGGGTCGGAGACGTCCCGCTTCTGGGCGTAGTCGCTCATCACCAGGTGATGCTCGACCAGCCAGGCGACCATCTCGATCCGCTTGCGGTCCAGGCCGAGGCGCTCGCAGGCCTGGCGCGCGGCGCGGGCGCCGGCCTTTTCCTGGCCCCCCACCCCGCCCTTGCCGGTGTCGTGCAGCATCATGGCCAGGAACAGCGCTTCGCGATCGTCGATCAGCGGCATGACCGCGCTGGCCAGGGGATGATCCTCCTGGTGGCGGCCGGCGGCGATGTCGGCGATGACGCCGATGGCCCGCAGGGTGTGCTCGTCCACCGTGTACGAGTGGTACATGTTGAACTGCATCTGGGCGACGATGCGGCCCCACTCGGGGATGAAGCGGCCCAGGACGTCGGCGTCATTCATCACCGACAGGGTGCGCTGGGGATCGCGGCCGTGGGCCAGGATATCCAGGAACACCTTGGCCGCCGCCGGATCGCGCCGGACCTTCGAGCCGATCAGGCTGGCGCAGCGGCTGGCGGCGGTGAACGCGTCGGGGTGCAGGTCGAGGTCGCGCTGGTCGGCAAGGCGGAACAGCCGCAGCAGGTTGACCGGGTCCTTCTCGAACACCTGGGGCCCGTCGATATTCAGACGCCCGCCCTCTTCGTGGAAACCGGCGTCGAGCTTCTTGCGCTTGGGGCGCCCGCGGCCGGGGATCAGGCGCGAGAGGCCCTTGGGCTCCTGCTTGATCTGTTCGGCTTCCAGCTTGGCGGCGAAGACACGGGTCAGGGCGCCGACATCCTTGGCGATCAGGAAGTAGCGGCGCATGAAGCGCTCGACCGCCGGCGCATCGCCCCGATCGCCATAGCCCATCCGGCGGGCGATCTCCGGCTGCAGATCGAAGGTCAAGCGTTCCTCCGGCCGGCCCGTGGCGAAATGCAGATGGCAGCGCACCGCCCAGAGGAAGTCGAAGGCCTTGATGAAGGTCGCCACTTCCCTGCGATCGAACATGTCGAGCTGGACGAAGCCGTCCACCTGGCTGACCGGGTGCAGGTACTGGGCGATCCAGAACAGGGTATTGAGGTCGCGCAGGCCGCCCTTGCCGTCCTTGACGTTGGGCTCGACCATGTAGCGGCTGGCGCCGGCGCGCTCCTGGCGGATGTCGCGTTCCTTGAGCTTGGCGGCCACGAACTGGGCGGCGGTGCCCTTGACCACCTCGGCGCGGAAACGGCGGACCAGATCCTCGGCCAGGGCCTCGTCACCGGCCAGGCGGCGGGCCTCGAGGATCGAGGTGCGGATGGTGAAGTCCTCGCGCGAGAGCTTCAGGCACTCCTCGATCGTGCGGGAGGCGTGGCCGACTTTGAAGCCCAGGTCCCAGAGGGCGTAGAGCATGTACTCGATCACGCTCTCGGTATGGGCGGTCTGCTTGTAGGAGCGCACGAACAGCAGATCGAGATCGGAGAACGGCGCCAGGGCCCCGCGCCCGTAGCCGCCCACGGCCAGCAGGGCCAGGCGCTCGCCCTCGGTCGGGTTGCGGGCGCGGAAGACGTGGACGGTGGTGAAGTCGTAGAGGGCGGTGACGACCTCGTCGGTGACCCCGGCCAGCAGGCGGGCGGTCTCGATGCCGCCGGCGCCGTTCTCCAGCCGCTCCTTGGCGATCATCCGGCCCCGGAACAGGGCCTGCTTCAGAATGTCGAGGGCGCGGCGGCGCTGTTCGGCCTCATCTCCCAGGGCGTCGAGCGCGGCCGAGGAGAGCTGAGCGCGCAAGCGCACGCCATCGACGACATGTTCCAGACGCGTAGGACGAAGGCGAGGCGGCATACCCCCGATATAGTCGCCGCGAGGGCGGGCGCCGAGGGCCAATCATCGCGCAACCCCGTAACACCCACGAAATGCACACCCATCCTTAACTGCGTAGCTTCATGGACTACGAAGAAGGCGTAAGGCGTGGAGTTCAGAGTGATGAGTAGCGAGAGCTTGGAAGGGCGTCTGGACTTCATGCAGGTCGACGCCAAGACCCGGACGGCGCTGCGCAACGCCCGGCCGCTGATCTCGGAAAAGCTGCCGGCGGCCCTCGACCACTTCTACGCCCAGGTGCGCCGCACCCCCGAGACCCGCGTCCACTTCCGCGACGACGGCCACATCACCAAGGCCCAGAACGCGCAGCTTTTGCACTGGCAGGGCATCGCCGCCGCCGAGTTCACCGAAGACTACGCCAAGTCCGTCCACACCATCGGTGCGGTGCACGCCCGCATCGGCCTGGAGCCGCGCTGGTACATCGGCGGCTATGCGCTGGTTCTGGAGCAGCTCGTCCGCGCCGTGGTCGCCGAAAAGGCGCCGGGCGGCTTCGGGGCGAAGGCCAAGAACGCCGAGCTCGCCGACACCCTGTCGGCGCTGATCAAGGGCGCCATGCTCGACATGAGCCTGGTGCTGGACGTCTATTTCAAGGCCGCCGAGGCCGACCGCGCCAAGGCCGAGGCCGAAAAGGCCGCCGCCGCCGCCGAGCAGTCGAAGGTGGTTCAGACCCTGGCCGCCGCGCTTTCGGGCCTGGCCCAGGGGGACCTCGCCAGCCGCATCGACCGCCAATTGCCGGGCGACTACGCCAAGCTCGGCGATGACTTCAACGGCGCCGTCGAGGAGCTGCACGGGGCCATCGCCGCTGTGGTGGAAGCCGTCGACAGCATGACCGGCACCGTCGGCCAGTTGAAGGCCTCGGGCGAGGATCTCGCCCGCCGCACCGAGAACCAGGCCGCGTCGCTGGAAGAAACCGCGGCCGCGGTCGAGGAGATCACGGTCACGGTCCAGCGGGCCGCCGGCACCGCGCGCCAGACCTCCGGCGCCGTCGCCGAAGCCCGCCAGGCCGCCGAACAGAGCGCCCCGGTGGTCGAGGCCGCGATCTCGGCCATGGGCGAGATCGAGAAGTCGTCGGCCGAGATCGGCAACATCATCGGGGTGATCGACGAGATCGCCTTCCAGACCAATCTGCTGGCCCTGAACGCCGGGGTCGAGGCGGCCCGCGCCGGCGAGGCCGGCAAGGGCTTTGCGGTCGTCGCCTCCGAAGTGCGGGCGCTGGCTCAGCGCTCGGCCCAGGCGGCCAAGGAGATCAAGGCCCTGATCGCGGACTCCGGAGACCACGTGGCGCAGGGCGCGCAACTGGTCGGACAGACCGGCGAGGCCCTGACCCGGATCGTCAGCCAAGTCAGCGACGTACACGGCCTAGTCGCCGACATCTCCAGCTCCGCTCAGGAGCAGGCGACGGGCCTTGCCCAGGTGAACACCGCCGTGAACGAGATGGACCGCGTCACCCAGCAGAACGCGGCGATGGTCCACGAGACGGCCAACGCCGCCGCCGACCTCGCCCAACAGGCGCAGACCCTGGCGGACCTGATCGGCCGGTTCCGGTTGGCCACGCAAAGCGCGACGCAGCGTCGCCGCGCGGCCTAGACCGGCGGCTAAAGGCCGGCCTCGGCCAGCAGGTCGGCGAGGCGCCGCTCGCCGGTCCATACGGCGGCCTTCCAGCCCCGGGCCTGGGCCGCCTCGACGTTGGCGGCCTTGTCGTCGATGAAGAACAGGTCGCCCGGCGCAAAGCCCGTTCGCGCCTCGATCTCGGCGTAGAACTCCGGCGCAGGCTTTGCGTGGCCGAGGGCGGCGGCGTAGTGGATGGCGTCGAAGCGCTCCCTCAGGGCCATCGTCTCCCAGAGATAGGCGGCGCGCTCATGTTCCTGGACGGTGGCCAGGTGCAGCTCCACGCCCCGCGCGCGGAGCTCGGCGAGCTGGTCCAGCAGGTCGTGGTCCAGATGGCTGTCGTTCTCGAACCAGTAGGCGCAGAGCTGGTCGCAGGTCAGGTGCGGGGCGATCTGTTCCAGCACCGGGCCCAGCCGCTCGCGCAAGGCCGCGCGGCCATGGATGATGTCACCGAAGTGAAGCGCGAAGAACTTCGCCTGCAGGTCTTCGATCCTGAGGCCCAGGTCCCGCTCGAGATTGACCGACCAGCCCTTGGGATCGGGATGAGCGACGATCACGCCATCCACGTCGACCATCATCGCCTTCATGGCAGCAGCTCCCGCAGGCGGTAGAGGGCGGCCATCGCCTCTCGTGGGCTCATGCCGTCGAGGTCCAGGCCCTTGAGCGCCTGCTCGACCTCGCTGGGGCCGGCGGGCTCGGCCTCGGCGGGGGCATTGGCGGCGAAGAGCGGCAGGTCCTCAAGGTGCGCAGGAGCGCCGGCTTCCCGTTCGAGGCGGTCCAGCACCTCGCGGGCGCGGACCACGACCGCTGGCGGCACGCCCGCCAGCTTGGCCACCTGCACGCCGTAGGAGCGGTCGGCCGGACCGGGACCGGCCTCGTGCAGGAAGATCAGGTCGCCGTTCCATTCCTTGGCCTTCAAGGAGAGGTTGGAGACGAAGGCCAGGCGCTCTTCGAGCACGGCCAGCTCGTGATAGTGCGTGGCGAACAGCCCGCGGCAACGGTTGGTCTCGTGTAGCGCCTCGGCGCAGGCCCAGGCGATCGCCAGGCCGTCATAGGTGGCGGTGCCTCGGCCGATCTCATCCAGGATCACCAGCGAGCGCGGCGTGGCCTGGGTCAGGATCGCGGCGGTCTCGACCATCTCGGCCATGAAGGTCGAGCGGCCGCGGGCAAGGTCATCCCCCGCCCCTACCCGGCTGAACAGGCGGTCGACCACGCCGATCCGCAGGCCCTTGGCCGGCACGTAGCAGCCGGCCTGGGCCAGCACCGCCAGCAGGGCGTTCTGGCGCAGGAAGGTCGACTTACCGGCCATGTTCGGACCGGTGACGATGGAAAGGCGCGCCGCAGCGACGCCGGAGCCGTCCAGCCGACAGTCGTTCGGTGTGAAGGGGTCCCCAGCGCGTTTGACCGCGGCCTCGACCACCGGATGGCGGGCGGCCTGCGCTTCAAAGACCATCGAACGGTCGACGACCGGACGGACCGCGCCGACGTCGTCAGCCCATTCGGCGAGGCCGGCGGCCACGTCCAGCCGCGCTGCGCCCTCGGCCGCGGCCTGGATGGCGGCGGCGATGCGGATGGCGCCTTCGCGCCAGGCTTCGAAGGTCGCGACCTCCATGGCCAGGGCCCGCTCGGCCGCCTGAGCAATCCTGGCGTCCAGCTCAGCCAGTTCGACGGTGGTGAACCGGACCTGGTTGGCCAGGGTCTGGCGGTGGATGAAGGTGGTGTTGAGCGGCGCCGTCATCAGCGGCTCGGCCGCCTTGGCGGTGGCCTCGACGAAGTAGCCCAGGACGGCGTTGTGCCGGATCTTGAGCGCCACGCCGCTTTCCGCTGCGAGCCGGGCCTCGAGCTGCAGGATCACCTTGCGGCTGTCGTCACGCAGGGCGCGCGCCTGGTCGAGTTCGGACCGAACGCCGGCGGCGACGAAGCCGCCATCCCGCGCCAGGGCGGGCAGGTCCTCGCCCAGCCCGTCGGCCAGGGTCCGGCGGAATTCCGCAAGGTTCGGGTCAGTGATGGGGTGCAGGGCGGCAAGCGCCTGGGCGATTTCCGAAGGCGGCGGATCGAGGGGCTCGGGCGCGCCGAATAAGCCGAAGATCGCCTCGCCGCTGGCCAGACCGTCCCGCAGGCAGCCGAGGTCGCGCGGACCGCCGCGGCCGAGCGCCAGGCGCGAAAGGGCGCGGGCCATGTCGCCCATGCCGCGGAGCTGCTCGCGCAGCTTGGCGCGCAGCGGGCGGCGCTCGCAGAACCAGGCGATGGCGTCGAGGCGGGCGTCGATCGCGGCGGGGTCCAGCAGCGGACGGCCCAGGCGCGAAGCCAGCAGCCGGGCGCCCGGCGCGGTGATGGTCCGGTCGATAGCCCCCAGCAGCGAGCCGTCCCTCGATCCCGAGGTGCTCTTCTCGATTTCCAGGCTGGCGCGGGTGGCCGGGTCGATGGCCATGACGTCGGCCTCGCCCGCGCGGCGTGGGGCGGTCAGCGCCGGCAGGCGGCCGGCCTGGGTGGTTTCCAGGTGGGCGGCGATGAGGCCGAGGGCGGAAACCTCCGCCGCGGTCAGCTCGCCGAAGCCGTCGAGGGTCTCGACGCCATAGAGGCGCTTGAGCCGCGCCTCGGAGGCGGACGGCTCGGAAAGCGCCGACGGCATGGGCTGGATAAGCCCGCCGGCCGACTTGAAAGCGCCTGAAAGGCTCTCGTCGGCGAACAGGCGGTCGGGCACCAGGGTTTCGGACGGGCCGAGGGCGGCCAGGGCGGAGGCGAGGCCATCGCGGCCGAGGGCCATGCACTCGACCTCGCCAGTGGAAAGCTCCACGGTCGCAACCGCCGCGCCGCCGCCGCGCACGGCGACCGCAGCCAGGCGATTGGCCCCGCGAGCGTCCAGCAGGCCGTCCTCGGTCAGGGTTCCCGGGGTCACCACTCGAACGACGTCGCGCCGCACGACCGACTTCGAGCCGCGCTTCTTGGCCTCGGCCGGGTCTTCCATCTGCTCGCAGACGGCGACCTTGAAGCCCGAGCGGATCAACTTGGCGAGATAGGCCTCGGCGGCGTGCACGGGAACGCCGCACATCGGGATCGGCGCGCCGCCGTGGTTGCCGCGGGCGGTCAGAGTGATGCCCAGCGCCGCCGCGGCCTTTTCGGCGTCCTCGAAGAACAGTTCGTAGAAGTCGCCCATGCGGAAAAACACCAACGCATCGGGCTGGCGGGACTTGGCCTCGAAGAACTGGGCCATGACCGGCGTGGCGCCGGTCGGGTCGGGCATGGTGGGCGAAGGGGCGTTCATGAGCGCGCCGGAGGCTAATGGCGCCCGCGCCGTCCGTCAGCCCCCCAGACGGCCGAAAGACCGGCCGAGCACCCCTTGAACCGGGGGCTGCGACTTCCAAGCTGTGATTAAGTAGGAGCTCGGCCTTGCAGCACGTGATCTTTCCAGCCGGACCAGAAGACGCCGAAGCTCTGGCGGACGTGCACGTCCGTGCCTGGCGGGAGACCTATCAGGGCCTCCTGCCCGACTCCTACTTGGCGCGCATGTCGGTCCCCGTTCACGCCCGCCGCTTTCGCAGCGCCCTCCTCAAGCCGGGCGAGCATGAGGCGACGCTGGCGGCCGCCGACCGTGACGGACTGGTCGGGTACGCGGCCGGCGGGCCCTCGCGAGCCAAGCGCCTTGGCGAGGCGGAGATCACCACGCTCTATGTCGTGCGCCGGGCCCAGGGCCATGGGCTCGGGCGGGAGCTGGTCCGCGGATTGGCGCGGGTGTTCGCCGCCAATGGGGCGACCTCGCTGATGATCTCGGTGCTGCGCGACAATATTCCGGCCCGCGGCTTCTACGAACACCTGGGCGGCAAGGGCGAGGCG